>CAJQNM010000075.1 GCA_905479665.1 uncultured Saprospiraceae bacterium | reverse complement strand
TTTTCGTAGCCATTTTTGCGTACACATCTCTTATGGATCGCCATTGGATTTCAGTTCCGGCAGAAATTGGCAAAATGCTGTGTGGTCTTACCTTGGTTTGGTATTTGCGGCAGGGAGATTTTATTGTTGTTCAGGATATCTGGCAGTTTATCTTTGTTGGTTATCTCACGATTTCCTTATTAATTACCCTAGTAATTATAATTAATTCAGAAAGTAAATTGACAACAGTCTTTACTGGTCCCTTAGGCAAGAGATAGATCAAATATCATCTACAGTTTTTTCACGACGCAAACGATTTCGTAGGTTTTTCACTTCAACGGCCTGTATGCTGGGTGCATCGTTGCCAAAACTGCTACGGACGAACGTCAATATCTTTGCAATATCTTCATCAGCGAGGTAGGCCATAGCCGGCATCGCACCAATCCACGACTCACCTTTTACAGTGATCGGACCATCCTGACCGAGGAGGATCACCGAGATCAATCGATCTGTACTATCGGAGACCCATTCCGACTCATCGATCGGCGGAAAGCGAGTGCCATCTCCCTTACCGTTTGCCGCATGGCATGCTGAACAATGGGTCATGTATAAAATAGCTCCTTCTTTTTCACGCTTCTGGTCACGACTATCTAAGACGGGATCAGGTGTTTTGATGTGAGGCAAGAGTTTACGATCCTCCATGGCTTGCAGCTGTATGTCACCGAAAGCAGCTCGGTCACCTCGATACATAACTCGCCAGATTTTTCCTTTTTCGCTTTCACTGATGTAAAGTGATCCATCGGGTCCCATCGCTAGGCCCATTGGGCGGTAGATCGCATCGCTGGTGTTGACGATGGTGTCGATCACACCAAATCCATCGGCAAAAACCTCCCAGGGTCCACTAGGCAATCCATCTGCAAAAGGGACAAATCCGATAAAGTATCCTGCCTGTGGATAAGGTGCTCGGATGGTAGATCCATGAAAGGCAATAAATGCTCCGTTTCGATAGCGTTCGGGAAATTGATCTCCAGTGTAAAATAGTAGATCGTTTGGAGCCCAGTGTCCTGGAAAACCAATAAGTGGTTGGGTATACTCCTCGCCATCTCCTTGTTTTTTGCCATCTCCACCGTATTCAGGGTTGAGGAGTTTCTTGCCTTGCATCTGGTCATAATAATAGTACGGCCAACCGGCATCCGTTCCTTCTTTTACACGTAGAAATTCCTCGGAGGGAAGCATGGCACTGTGCCAGGAGGAGTATAAATCTGGCCAAGTTCGACTCAGATTGTCGCGGCCGTGCTGGAGTGCGTAAAGGGTGTTGTCCTGATGGTTCCAAGCCATACCAACGACACTTCGTATACCTGTTGCATAGTGGTGTCCTTCAGCCTGTACCTGATTCGGTGTCTCGTCAGAAAACTGCCAAATGCCACTGTGCATTTCTAGCTCTGGACAGGGCATTTGCCCCGGAGATTCCGGCCGACGATCTTCGACTTGGCAGCAGTCGCCCGGTGATCCAAATTGAACGTACATATGACCAGCTCGGTCAAAAGCCAAAGGCTTAGCTATGTGGCTATATCCGTGAACTGCGTTCTCATAGTCGTCGGTGAGGAGTAATTCTTTTTGTTTGTCCGGCAGCAGCTTGCCTTTTCGCATCTTATGTCGATATACCTCACCGGCCGTGCTGAGATAGAGGTATCCTTTGTGGATCCGCATGGCGTTGCCATATTTGCCTTTTCTTCCGTAGTCACCCCAATATTTGAGGATGTCAGCATGCCCATCATTGTCCGTATCACGCAGCGCGACGTTCTCGCCTTCGGGCAGAGGATAGCGCAGTTTTACGTACACATCGCCATCGTCGTCGACAGCAAGGTGCCGAGCTTTGCCCACACTGTCTGCAACCACGACCGCATCAAAACCGCCCGGTAGAACCAAACCACCATTGTCAGGATCGGGAGGAGGGAGACCCTTCTCTTGGCAGGATGCCAAAAAAAAAACGATAGGGACCAAACAGTAAAATATTAAACGCAATGACATGTGCCGATTTTCTCCGGATTAAGTTAAGATTTCTTGGCCAAAAACAGCGTTTGAAACTTTGCAATGATATCGCTACTTTGATTGCATGCTGGAAACACTTTTTATACCCAAGGTTTTTGCTCAGACGGCAAGTGCTCTATTTTTTGCGATTCTTTTTCTACAGTCAGGTTTAGACAAAGTGATCGATTGGAAAGGGAATCGCGATTGGATCATCGGGCATTTTTCAAAAACCCCGCTGGCTATTGCTGCTCGTCCCATGTTGATCGTTCTGACCATTATCGAAACCCTGGCTGGACTTCTTTGCCTCCTGGGACTTATCATGTACTGGTGGCAGGGTCTTCCCGATTTACTCATCGTCGGCTTCGAACTGTCCATGCTCGCACTGTTGATGCTGTTTTTTGGTCAGCGCTTGGCCAAGGATTATCCCGGAGCCCAGAGCATTGCTATTTATTTTGGGGTTTGCTTGTTGGCACTTTATTTAATGCATAGCGGAGTGTAGCGACCAGTGAGTCTTTTCAATGTGTTTCTAACCCTTGCGAAGTCAAGGGGCTGACACCGCCTTGGAGTGAGTCCCGTTTTGGAGTGTTTGTGCTCATCTACAAGTGAGTCCTTCCAATGTGGTTTTAACCCATTGTTGCAAAGTGCGCTCACTCGTGTCACGAGCTGTTTAGATTTACCATTTATTTTCCTAAATTACTGGGGAACGACCAGAAAATGACCAAAATGTTCCAGACCGAAAGGACACTATGGCTAGCCTTTAAGGCTGGCGATCGGCGGGCCCTGGACCAACTATTCAAGACCTATTATCCCAATCTGTTTCGATACGGCATTAAGATTTGTGCAAATGCTGATGTGACAGACTCCACTTTACAGGACTTTTTTATTTACTTATTTGAGCACCGTCAGGGTCTGAGTGTACCTAAAAACACAAAAGCTTATTTATTTGGGGCCTATCGTCGAAAGCTGTTGCAACATCTCCAAGATACCCGTAGTACTCGAATCAAACAGCAAGCATTTCGTACCCAGCAAATCGACATTCAGTTTTCAATAGAAGACATGGTGATTCGTGATGAGCAAGAATTGCATACCCAACAGATGCTCATGCGCATGCTAAACGACTTACCTAAACGGCAACGCGAAGCCATTTATCTTCGCTATTATGATGATCTTGACATCAGGGCGGTGGCTGAAGTATTATCCATAACCTACCAAGGTACGGTCAATACAATCCATAAAGCCGTCAAGACTTTGAGAGCGCATCCAGGCTTAGAAAAAATTGTGGCTTCCTAGTCTGTAAGGCACAGCCAGGACCTGCAAGATCTGAGCCAGATATGGTTTGTCCGAAAATGTGAGGAAAAATAGCCTCTCGAGAGGTTATCTAAACATCCATTACCACTCTCTAGAGGTATGGGCTCTTTCTTACTGAAATCTAAACGTACAAGGACATTTGAAAAATAAGACAGCATTCAATCAGATCGAAGATCTGCTGGAAAATGACTCCTTTGTTCAGTGGGCGACAGGAGAAACGGCCCGTGATAGCATTTTTTGGGAACAGTGGAAAAAGGCGAATCCTGATAAAACGGAGATGTTGGAGGATGCCATTGCGATGGTGAAAGGTCTAAGCTTTAAGCTGAAAGACATTAGTTCTAATCAAGTCGATACTGCTCTCCATCAGCTAAATAGTCGGATTGATACGAACACTTCTACGAACAGTGTGCGACAGAGGTTTCGTTGGAGCCGGATAGCCATTGCAGCATCGATCGCTATCTTGACCTGCATTGGGGTTGGGCTCTTGTACGCCGATTATCAAGATATGGAGTCATATTCCACTGCTTACGGTGAGTGGCAAACGATCGAATTACCGGATGGCTCTACTGTAAAGTTGAATGCTGATTCAGAATTGGAATTTGCCAAAAATTGGAATGAGGGGGAAGTGAGAGAGGTCTGGCTCAAGGGCGAAGCCTTTTTTGATGTCGTCAAAATGCTAGATCAAGATACCGAATTCAAAGTCATAACATCGGATCTGGATGTCGAAGTATTAGGTACCTCTTTTAATGTCAAGGCCAGGGGAGAAAAGACAGAAGTATATCTCGAAGAGGGAAAAGTGAAACTAGACTTGGGCTCGAGAATTACCTACATGGATCCGGGCGATGTGATCAGCTATTCTGCCCGACAAGAAAAAATCGTAGATCGGCGACGACGCACTAGCGCAGCAATTCCCAGCCCCAGCTCGTGGAAGGAGGGCGTGATTGAAATGAGAGATAGTGATGCGTTTGACATCCTAAATAAAATCGAAGAGATATACGGTGTGACGATGAGCGTTCGAAATAAGGATATCTACGACGATCTCTACCAAGTGCAACTTCCAATGAAGGAGCTCGACATCGTGATTCCCATACTGGAGAAATCGATGGGCCTAAAAATCACCAAGCAGAGCGATAAAATATTCTTTGTGGATTAAAAAAAAAATCCGGAACAGCAGGTGGTATTGTCGCTCCGGATTGGATAATAAATAATTGTAAAAAGCTAAAGTATGAAACCACTCCCGTTTCAAAGAATTAACATGCATCTACTACTCTTCATGGTTGTAGGTCTGCTTAGTGCGAATGCCGTGCCGGTTGACTTTAGATCATATTTTGAGGTGCCTCCAGCAGAGGAGTCGCTGATGAAGGTTCTTGATGATTTTGGCAAAAAGTACAAGGTTTTCTTCTCTTTTGAGTCTTCTCTGTTGGAGAAGGTCAAAGTCGATTTTGAATTTCGAGCAGAAGAGAAACCGTCGAAAGCCATTGATAGACTTCTTTCACAAACCAATCTGCGGTACGAGGTTTATAACAACAAGTATTTTGTCATCTACGAAAAGACGCGAGATGCCAAGAAAGATGCCAAAAAAGTGCTAAAGAAATTCAAGCAAATAGAGCGGCTACAGGACAAAGGTACCCTCAGTGTTCAGCCATCTGGCGCTATTCCTTCAGAACAATTGTCTGCCGTGGTAAATGCGGTGGTAGAACTAAAGCAAGAGAAAACGATCACTGGGACAGTCAGAGATGCGGACGGAGAACCCTTAATTGGAGCCACGGTTCTTGCCAAAGGCTCTGCCGTTGGAACAGCCACTGATATTGATGGCCGCTTCAGCTTATCGGTGGCGGACGAGGCGGAAATACTGGTAATAAGTTACACGGGCTATAGTACACAGGAGGTAGCACTCAATGGTCGGACAAGTTTAGATGTGGTTCTGGCTAACGACCTTTTGACGCTGGATGAGATCGTTGTTACTGGTTATGGTACGCAAAAGAAAAGCAATGTAACAGGTTCTATTGTATCTGTAAATGCAGAGGATCTTGCCAAAGTGCAAACACCCACCTTTGATGCAGCACTACAGGGCAAAGTGCCTGGTGTTTATGTCTCATCCAATGGGGGCCAACCCGGTGGTGGTGTCTTCGTAAGGATTCGAGGGGCGGGAACAATCAACAATAGCAATCCACTTTATGTCATTGATGGTGTCATTGTCTCGGCCGGAAATAGTGAAAACTCCAATCCACTGGCTACGATCAATCCCAATGATATAGAGACGATCGATATCTTAAAAGATGCAGCTTCTACCGCCATCTACGGAGCGCGGGCGGCCAATGGGGTGGTCTTAATTACAACCAAACGTGGTCATAGTGGCAAGCCGACAGTGAGCTACAGTGCCTATGTAGGGATCCAAAAGCCTACAGGTAATCTTCCAGCGCCTCTAAATGCCACACAATTTGCCGAAAATATGAATGAAGCTTTTCGAGCCGCAGGTGAACCCATACCCTTTTCAAATCCTGGTTCTCTGGGTGCTGGTACAAATTGGATCGACGAAGTAGTAGGTGATGGTTCGATTACAGATCATCAGCTTGCGATATCAGGAGGTTCGGAAAGCAATCAATATTATGTCTCGATGAATTACTTTAATAATGATGGCATTATGTTGAATACTTTCCAGAAGCGATTCTCCTTCAGGGCCAATACAGATAATCAAATTGGCAAGCACATTAAGATAGGCAACAGTCTTGCCTATAGCAGGGGGTCTCAGTTTAATAACAATGCCGGCAACCGAACCTTTATTCACGGTGCCTTCACAAACTTATATCAAGGGTTGCCGACCATACCTCTTTTTGATGATAATCAAGAGGTGTCGAGTACAGGTTATGGCGGACCAACAGATATCAATTTGGAATTTAGGCGCAATCAGGTATCGGTTTATGAATTACCTACTAGGGACAATTCCACGGATAGAATCTTTGGCAATGTCTATTTGGAAGTGACACCTATAAAGGGCTTAAGTTTTAAGACAATACTTGCAACTGATATCCAGAACGCCAGTAATTACTCATTTACGCCCATCTGGAAAGAAGGAGTGATCAGCTCAGGAGGGCTTTCAACCATCAATCAGAACAGGAACAGCACAGTGTTTTGGCAATGGGACAATGTGGTGACTTATCTCAATAGCTTTGACAAGCACAATTTTGTTCTTACTGCCGGAGTCTCGGCCCAAGAATCCAGTTTTAAATCTCTAAATTCTACGGCTCGTTATGAGACGAATGTGTTTACACAGATTGTGGACGGGGCAAAGGAGCTAACTTCTGGGAGTAATCTCGTAGAAGAATCTTTGGCATCTATATTTGGTCGATTAAACTATGATTTCGATAATAAATACTTGCTTACTGCAGCCATCCGTAGGGACGGGTCTTCAAAATTTGGCCCGACGAATAAGTTTGGTGTTTTCCCGTCCTTTACCGCAGGATGGCGCGTATCTGAGGAGGATTTTTTCAGGGGCGGATTCCTTAGTGATTTGAAAATACGCGGTGGCTGGGGCCAGGTTGGATCTGATGCGATCGGTAATTTTCGCTATTTAGCGACCCTTAGTTCAACCTTTGACTATGCGTTTGGAAATCAGACCGGTGTTTCATCTTTGGGTGCGGCCCTGCAAGATTTGGCCAATCCAGGCGTAAAATGGGAGACCGCCACTGAATATAATTTTGGTGCCGATTTTGGATTTATGGAAGGTCGCTTGACATTTAGCGCCGAGTACTTTAATCGCACGCGATCCGACATGCTCTTGGTTCTTCAATTGCCAGGTATTTCAGGACTAGCGACCACGGTAGATAACATTGGCGAGCTCAGAAATAAAGGATTTGAATTTGCAGCAGGCTATCAAAAATCAACTGGAGATTTTCGCTATGACTTTCATGCCAATTTATCCACATTCGATAGTGAAGTCATAGACTTAGGTGGTCAAGATGAGATCGTAGCGTACTCCTATTCGGGCTCAGGTGCCACAGTCGTCATCAGACCTGGAGAACCGCTCGGGATTTTCTTGGCACGCCGAACCTTAGGATTATTCCAAACACAAGAAGAAGTTGATGCAGCGAATGCGATTGATGGCGAACCTGAGTCTCCGTACCAGCAGACGGGTACGGGCCCTGGAGATTTCAAATGGGCAGATCTCGACGGAGATGGAGTCGTCACCAACGCAGATAAGGAGGTCGTGGGCAGCCCCATTCCTGACTTTACGTATGGATTTGGTGGGACCTTACAATACAAAGCTGTAGATCTCAACTTTCAATTCTTTGGGGTGCAAGGCAATGATATATTCCATATAGCCAGATCGCAGCTGCAAGCTTCCGGACGTGCCTACAATAAGAGCAGTAGTGTAATAAATGCCTGGTCAGGACCTGGCACGAGCAACGAAATACCTCGTCCGCACCTCCAAGATCCTAACCAGAACATCATCTTGGGAGATCATCTCGTTGAAGATGGATCTTATCTGCGTTTAAGGACATTACAACTTGGATATAATATACCTCAGCGCACTTTAGAATCCGTGGGCATTTCTTCTGCTAGAATATATTTTGCTGGACAAAATGTTTTCGTGCTGACCGCTTTTACAGGGAATGATCCCGAGGTCGGACTTGATCAAAACAATAGTGCTGCAGCTGGATTATATCAAGATCTCTATCCCCAAGTACGTAACTGGTCTTTTGGAATTAATGTTGGTTTTTGACGGTGCCAAAAATTAAAAAATCATGAAAAAGAAAATAGATTTCAGATTATTATTGCTTTGTGCCATTCCTGTTTTGTTTACATTTTGTGGCGAGGAGTTCGTCACGAAGGAGTTTAAAAATGGCGTTGTTGATGAAAACTTTTTTCAAGATGCCGTACATGCCGAGCAGGCCTTGACTGCTGTATACGATATCATCAGCGAGAAGGGACTTTATCGAGAAGCCATCAATGTTTTGGGAGATGCACCCAGCGATGACATAAATGAACTTACTGGTGACAATGGAGACTACGGCACTTATTTTAGGGCTGCCAGTGACTTTCGCTGGAATCCAAGCAATAATTTTTCGACAGCTCGATGGTATGATGCTTATAAGGGGATTTTTCGAGCGAATATCCTGCTGGAGAAATTGCCAGATATCGAGATGGATGGCAATTTGAAATCGCGGTTTGAAGGCGAGGCAAAATTCTTACGCGCACTTTATTATTTCAACCTAGTTGTTGCCTTTGGTGACGTTCCCTTTGTCACCACTGTACTGACACGAGATGAATATGCAGAACTGGCTCGCACAAATAGATCGATTATTTTTGCCCAAATGGAGCAGGACCTACAGGACGCGGCCGCAGTGCTGCCGACTGCTGCGAGTGACCCTGTTGGACGCGCGACCAAAGGTGCAGCCAACGGCCTTTTAAGTAGGATCTACTTGCACCAAGATAAATGGCAAGAAGCATCTACAGCTGCACAGTCTGTGATAAGCCAAGGAACGTACGAGCTGGTATCTTCCGAAAATTATGTTAATCTATTTAATGGGAAAATGGAAAACAGCGTGGAGTCCATTATGGAGTTTCAGGCGGTTGGTTTGGCACCGGGATTTTGGGCTAACTCAGAAAACTTTTACTCCATTCATTGGAGTCCCGTGATCGGATGGGCCAATTGGTTCTCTCCCAGTGTTGAATCATATGAACAGTTTGAGGATGCTGACATCCGACGGAAAGCCTCCGTATTACTTGTTGGAGCTGATCCTCCAGACATGTTAGATACAGACGGAGATGGTATCCAAGAGCCTTTCCCTTCAGGCAATATGAGAACGACTTATTTCAATGATGCAAGTTGTCGAAAATGGTTGCCCGAAGGAAAGGATATGGCGCAATCTGCCAATAATAACTTTGATGTGAACTTTCATATCATTCGGTATGCAGAAGTATTACTAAACCATGCCGAAGCGGAGGCTGAATTGGGCAATGCTACCAGCGCACTAGCATCTGTCAATCAACTTCGGGTCAGAGCACAGATGCCGGAATTTACCGAGACAGATCAGTCAACCCTACGGCAATTGATTCGGGATGAGCGGCGCCGTGAATTACTCTTTGAGGGCCATCGCTATTTTGATCTACACCGCTGGAATATCGCCGCAGAAGTACTAAGTCCGCTTGGCTACCAGGTAGGTAGACATGAATACTGGCCAGTGCCCACGGCAGAATTAGATCTAATGCCCAACCTGACACAATACCCCCCTTGATTCCCACTTATTTAAGTTAGCAGAAGAGGCCGATGTCAAACAAGTTTTGAGATTGGCTTTCTTTTTACTCCTACATGCAACTAAAACGTCACAGTTTTGAACGGATTCAACAGCATTTGATCTATTCTTGTTACCTTATTACATGAGCATGAAAAGAATCGTCCCTGCTTTTCTGTTTGTTGTAATGCTGGGATCTTGTTTCAAACCGGAGAGCACTGAGAGTGTAGACAGTGCGCTTTTCAAGGATGTGCCAGCAGCCGAGACGGGCATTACGTTTGCCAACCAACTCAGAGAAACGGAGCAGCAGAATTTTCTTAGGTATCCCTATTTCTACAATGGGGGAGGTGTCGCGCTTGGTGACATCAACGATGATGGATTGAAGGATATTTATTTTACCGGCAACATGGTGGGCGATCATCTTTATATGAATAAGGGTAATCTGGAGTTTGACGAGATCACGGTGAAAGCTGGCATTTTGAAAGCCAATCTTTGGACCACAGGGGTAACCATGGCCGATGTGAACAATGACGGACGACTAGACATCTATGTTTGCCGTTCGGGCATGGGTAGCTTTCGCGATAACCTACTGTATATTAATCAAGGCAATGGAAAATTCATTGAGCAGGCAAAAGCCTATGGACTTAATGACGAAGGCTATTCGGTACAAGCTAATTTCTTTGACTATGATCTCGATGGGGACTTGGATGTTTACATTGTAAATCATTCCGTTCGTTTTTTTTCCGGGCAAGAACAATTATTTGAGGCTCGTGGCAATCCAGATCCCTCTGAGGCTGACAGACTGTATCGAAACAATGGAGTCCCCACTGGATCGAGTCATGCGGTGTTTGAAGATGTCAGTGCAACTGCCGGAATAAGACATTTTGCTTTTGGACTTAGTGCCTCCATTGGTGATATGAACGGGGATGGATGGCCTGATATTTATGTAGCCAGCGACTTCTTTGAACCCGATTTTCTCTACATAAATCAGGGCGATGGTCGATTTGAAAATATGATCGATGAGATGATGGGCCACACATCATTTTCAAGTATGGGCAGCGATATTTCTGATTATAATAATGACGGCTTTCCTGACCTGATGGTATGTGATATGCAGTCGGAAGATAATTTCCGGAAAAAGGCAAATATGGCCAGCATGGACACGGATCGCTTTGCTCGCATGGTGGCTGAAGGCTATCACCATCAGTACATGCAAAATACACTGCAACTAAATTCTGGCCGGGGTCGATTTAGTGAAATCGCCGAATTGGCTGGTGCGGCCGAAACGGACTGGAGTTGGGGCCCATTGTTTTGTGATCTGGATAACGATGGATGGAAAGACCTTTTCATCAGCAATGGAATACGAAGAGATATTCAGTACAAGGATATCCTCAATGACATGGGCAAAAAAGTATATGATCCCTCAAAAATTAGAGCCATGGATCTAATTGAAAAATTTCCAGTGAATAAACTAAGCAACTACACCTTCAGGAATGAAAGAGATCTGAGCTTTACAGACCGATCTGATGAATGGGGAATCAGATTTGAGGGTTTTTCTACGGGAGCGGCTTATGGAGATCTAGACAATGATGGCGATCTGGATTTGGTACTGAATAATCTAGATGACGTTGCACGCGTTTACGAAAACCTCAGTGAAGTCAATGAGGCCAACCATTTCATTCAAATAAATCTGAAAGGGCAAGCCGACAATCATTTTGGACTTGGGTCAACAATTCGGGTCCAATGTGGCGGCGAAGTTCAGCATCAATACGTGCAGTCTACCCGTGGATTCCAATCGGCAGCTGCACCCACGGCCCATTTCGGTCTCGGTCCTCATTCCGTAGTAGATTTAATTGAAGTACAATGGCCTAATGGTCGCATGACAAAATTAGAGCAAGTGCCGGGCAATCAACAAATAACCATCGCTCAGCAAAATTCGACTGCCGCAAGTGAACCTCCATTGACTCAACCACTATTTGCAGAGGTCAGCATGACAGTCGGCATCGATTTTACCCATCAAGAAGTGCCATACGATGATTTTGCAGCTGAAGTCCTGTTGCCGCACAAGTATTCTCAACTTGGCCCAGCCATAGCTGTGGGTGATGTCAACGCAGATCAGCTGGATGATTTATACATTGGAGGTGCTCACGATCAGTCGGGGGCATTATTTATCCAGACTCTCGAGGGGCGATTTCGTGAGGCCTCGCAGACAACCTGGCAGCTTGATAAGAGTTATGAAGACATAGATGCCATTTTCTTTGATGCGGATGGCGACGAAGACCTTGATCTATATGTCGTAAGTGGGAGCAATGAATGGAAGCTAGGTGACAAGCAATACAGCGATAGACTCTATCTAAATCAGGGTCTGGGCCAATTCAAAAGGAGCATTCAATCACTACCTGAAATAAGAACGAGTGGTTCCTGTGTTCGAGCTGGTGATTTCGATGGTGATGGCGATACGGATTTGTTCGTTGGCGGCAGTGTCGTTCCTGGAAGTTATCCACTGGCCGAACGCTCTTGCTTTTTGGAAAATGACAAGGGAATGTTTTCTGATGTCACGGAAGAATTAGTGGGGAGTTCCTTCAAACCCGGATTGGTGACGGATGCCCAATGGCTCGATTTTGACAATGATCAGGATTTAGATCTGGCCATCGTAGGTGAGTGGATGCCGATTTTCATTTTAGAGAACAATTCAGGTACGTTCCAGCGTTTGGAAAGCAATGGTTTGCAAAATTCCAATGGTTGGTGGTATAGCTTGGAAGCTGAAGACATGGATCAAGACGGTGATATCGATTTAATTGCTGGCAATCTGGGTTTAAATTATAAATATGAAGCTTCGGTCACCGAGCCCTTTCAAGTATATGCTGGTGACTTCGACAACAACGATGCGCTGGATATTGTACTTGGCTATTTTGATGACGGCCAGCTTTTTCCACTACGGGGTCGTCAATGTTCTGCCGAGCAGATACCGACATTGAGTGATAAATTTCAAAACTACTCCGCGTTCGCTTCCGCTACTTTGGTCGATGTATACGGACGTGATGCTTTAGAAGAAGCGCTACATCTAGAAGCCCATACCTTTGCCAGTTCGTACGTGGAAAACATAGGCGAACGGCAATTTCAGATGAGTGCATTGCCAGTTATGGCACAGCTCTCTGCAGTAAATGGGATTATTGCAGAAGACCTCAATGCGGACCAACATTT
Source organism: uncultured Saprospiraceae bacterium (assembly GCA_905479665.1). Lineage (GTDB taxonomy): Bacteria > Bacteroidota > Bacteroidia > Chitinophagales > Saprospiraceae > CAJQNM01. The sequence continues at coordinate 52 of CAJQNM010000075.1, read as the reverse complement.
AGATCTCATTTTAGCGGGCAATATGTTTGGATCTGAAGTGGAAACAGCTAGG
>CAJQNM010000074.1 GCA_905479665.1 uncultured Saprospiraceae bacterium | reverse complement strand
GATGTTTATTTTCTTGCCGACCGTAGGTGGCCCATGCGAGACTCACTGCTTGGCTTTTGGGAAGTACTTTCCTTGAATCTGCCGCTCCGAGTTGGAAAAGTCGACCTTGGACCGATCACGGCAGATTATGCTCATGTCTATCAAGACTGGATCGGTAAACCGTATGGTTATGATCCTACTTACGATAACACGCTGGAAGTACTTAGTGTTGATACCACCTTGCAAAGAATATCTGCTCGATTTGACCTGCACTTCGTTTTGGAAGGAGACACTATATTCCCACCATTTGCCAAACAGGTGAGTTTTACGGAAGGATTCATATGTCTTCCTTATAAAAAGTTCCAGAGACCTTAGGTAGCTCCTTCGAAGTTGTAGCGTTCGGATGCATTCTCCAAGTTGAACTCCACCTTCACAGGTACCTCCCTACCGATTGAGAAAGAAGTGCGAGAACTTTTCCACTTCCTCAAGTTCTTGTTTAATAAATCGTTGAAAGAGCCTATCGCCAACTTGTTCTTGCAGGGCGGAGATGCCTACATCGATCAAGCGAAGTCCTTTTTCGGTGAGAAAGACATTGTCAAAAGTAAGGCCTGGCATATCGGAAGGTCTTCGGATATCGCGATGTACAAAGCCAGCTTCATGTAACTGTGCGATCTCACTCTCAAACACATCCAGCCATAATTCTCTCCGGCTCACCTCATAGGATCGATAGTCAAGAGGATAGAGGCGCTCCATCACTAACATATCACTGTTCATTTCTTCATGAATATCCAGGCGAATAAACTTGACGACTAAGTCATTTATCTCATTTGCCCGTTTCATTTTTTCGGCTTCAGATCCAATTTCCGATCGGGTGTCGTCCAAAAATAACTTACCCGCTTCAGTTTCAGACAAAGCAATGACCGTGTTATTTGCACCAGATGAGAGCGTGCGAGGATATCTCTTTACCATTTGAAACACATGATTCTTTTCTAAAAGTAGATAATTTGCTCCCTTCATGACTGGAATTCAGAAAGGGGAGTGCATTACTAACCTAACTCTGGTCCAGCAATCAGGTACTGTTTTTCTACCTGACCAGCTAAACGATTTTCTCGCAAATACATCCTCACCAAGCGACGCTGCTCGATGAAGCCTATCGACTTCAGCCAGGATACCAAGCCTATTTTATCTGCCAATACATCTACGACGACTGGTTTGCCCTTGAGGCCAGTGAGCGCTTCTGTGAGTAGCGCAATAGCCTGTGCCGAGGAGTGAGCTGAGAGAGGCCCCAGCTGGGTATAGCGAGTGCCCGCTCGGCCAAGGAGGTATGAAGATGTACCATCTTGTTTCTCTTGAAAATAAGGGTCGGTCTTATTTGCATCAAATAAATACTCCAGTAAAGGGCCGCGATTTGTTCCAATTATTTTCTGATCGCTGGCGATCACTGCAGGTAAGTTGGCCTCGGTTATTGCTTGGATATTTTTGTAGCCTGGTGCGTCCAATCTAGATTCTCTCGTGGGTGGTATTGTCATGCGACAAATTTCCAGTTCGGGGATAAATCCTAGTTTGGCATAAAGGGGTTTGCCGGCTGGGGTGGCATCGAGTCCAATGGATTTAATGGCTCCAAGTCTGTCGATAATTTCCTGCAGCAGAAGCTTCCCAATTCCTGTACCACGATGTGCATGATCCACCAGCATCATTCCGATCCAAGCAAGATCATCTGAATAGCACATGGCAGTCACTGAACCGATTACCTTATCCTGAATTTTTGCGACCAAACAATAGTCTGGGTTCTGAGTGATGAGAAACTCCCAGTCTTCCGCCGTCTGGTTCCAGCCTTCTGCATCTTTTAGTTGCATCAGGGAGGGGATATCAACGATGTGCATGGAAGCAAGCCCAATATTCATAAAATTCGTAGCTTATTAGCGTTATGAAGGTACCGGAAAAACCGCTGGAAAATATTGCTCTATGTCTCTCGGGTGGGGGATATCGTGCGGCTGCATTTCACTTGGGCACGATGGAGTATTTGCAGAACTGTGAATGGCGTGGAAAACCGCTCTTGCACCATGTAAATATTTTATCGACGGTTTCGGGAGGTTCGATTTCCGGCATATTATACGCACTGATGACCGAGCAGGGAAAATCTTTTGAAGAATATCGGTCGTGCTTGATGGAGAATCTTCAAGAGATTGATTTGGTCAAGTTGGGCCTGGACAAGTTGAAGAAAGATGGGCAGTGGGAGAATCACCATAAAAAGAAAAACCTGATCAATGCCTTTGCTGAGATTTATAATCAAAAATATACACTGGACGCAACCTTTGCAGATCTGATCGCCGATCCACCCAAATCCCATTTGGATCATGTGATCTTCAATACTACCGAATTTCAGGGAGGGCGCAATATGCGCTTTCGCAACGATGGGCATGCGGGAACCAAAGATCTAATGCTCCACAAGAAAATCATCTCTGAGATCCGGCTGGCCGATGTGATGGCCGCATCGAGTTGCTTCCCCGGAGGCTTTGAGCCGATCGCATTTCCACACGATTTCCGCTATCCTCCACAGAAAGAGACAGACCCAGATCCTTGTCCAGAATTGAGCCGACTTGTTGCTGAACGGATGCCTGAGCCTATCGGTCTGATGGACGGCGGGATTTTTGATAACCAGGGCATTGATTCGGTTTTGACCACTCTGAAGAGACAGTCTGCTTCCGAATGTAATTTAATTTTGATTTCGGATGTGTCATCCTATCTCATTCATTCGCCCTTTCGCTTCCAAGAAATAAAACCGCTCAGTCGATTACGAGCGTGGAGCCTCGGTAAGTTGATCGATCGTTGGAATTCAGTCACTGGGAGTATTCAATGGATCTTACTTGGGGTTCTGCTGCTGGGACTAATTTTGTTTAGTCTGGGTATTGCCGGAAATGCTTTTTTGACAGGTGCCGGAGTTGCTGTCCTTCTCTTTGGATTACTTCTCTACCTTCTTTTTGCTTGGTCGATGCGTAATATTCGAGAGTTTTCCACGGAGATCAAGCGGACTGCATCAAACCTAATTCCGTCCTTTTATCGGGAGAAATTGTCCGAGTTTGATTTTCGGGATTTTACGGTGGGTGAGATCGAGCCATTGGTGATCGATCGTATGCGATCACTTAAGCTGATGGTAGCGGATGTTTTCTTGAAGCAGATCCGACGACTGCAATACAAGCGCATTTATCCGTTTGATCGAAATGATGATTCCGAGAAGAGGGACCGCCATGATCTGTGGCAACATCGTCGCATTGCCAATGGCATACGTGAGCTCACGCCCGTTGGGTTTGCCAATGTCGATCAGGAGCAACCCGGTTTTCCTAAAGTGCTCAGCGGCAGTTACGAGAAAGTGATCAGTGCCCCTCTTCGAAACATCTGCGAGGTGGCAGCTAGCTTCGGCACGACATTATGGTTTCGCGAAGAAGAATTGGAGAAAATGTTGTTTCAGCTCATGGCATCTGGACGGGTCACCATGTGCTTTAATTTGCTGGTGTATGTGGGAGAAATCATGGCTGCACTCGAGGGAGAAGATAAACTACGCAAAGAGTTGATCAAAGACTTGCAAGATCTCTTTGACCGTCTGTCGGTAGATTGGCGTCAATTTCAGAGTGCCGCAGAAGAGGATTTGCTCAAGGAATTGGAGCCTTGATCAAAGGGGAATCAATAAAATCAAAATAATTCACAGCAAGCGGTAACGCTTTCTGCTTGGGTCCATACTATAGTGAATGAATACAAGCAGTAGAGAATACGCTCGAAACAATTTGATTTTGTGCTAGACCCCGATGACCTGGACTCAAAGGAGTGCCGGGTCCGTGCGGGGTCGAGAAAGGCTGCCGCATACACTCAAAACACACCCTGCCCTCCACAAAACCAGCAGGTGAATACCGATTAGGGATGGCGCAGATTTGAGACCTTTTGGTTTCGGATCTGTGCTTTTTCTGGTTTTCTTTTGGCGGATTCGGGAATGAATTAGGATCCTTCACTAATGGCAAAAAAAAAGGCAGTTTCGCTCGGGGCAAGCCTCAAGAGAAATTATTTTGTAATAAATAGCTCCAAAAATATTTTTATCTTTTAGATGAAATCGATCTAGAAACCAGGTAGAAATACCTCAAAAACTATGTTATGAAAACTGAGAGAACATTCAGCAAAGGTTCATTTGATATTTGTAAAATTCCACAAGGAGACACACTTAGCTCTGAACCGAAGAATCCAGTTGAAGGAGATGACGATTTTTTTTTTCATCCCTGTTTTGGTTGGATATCTGCCTCCAGTTTCATTTTCAGTCCGAACAAAGAACAGGGGATTGAAGGACTATCCGAGTTCATAGCAGCTAATGAAGCAACCAACTGCACACTTCAAATCCCAATCAATCAAGAGCAGCAGAAACAGTCCTCTGACACTGGTGCCATTGCTGAAAGGATAACGGTAGCCTTCAACAGCACGTTGGAGAAGTTGCAGATTGATATTTGCGGCATCATTGAAATAAAGATTTGTCTTAACATGCCACAGTGCATATTCATCAAGACTGATGGAAAGCCATGGATCGGCGTCGACAGCGAAACTTTGCGAGTTCAACATGAGGCCAGTCCTGGTACGGAGACTGCTGAGCCCGTAAATGGGATAAAGGCGGATGACTTGAAAGAAAGGATTGATGAAATTCCGCAGCCGTCGATCCCCGATCAA
>CAJQNM010000073.1 GCA_905479665.1 uncultured Saprospiraceae bacterium | reverse complement strand
CATACATGTTTTCTAGATTTTAGTCTGCCTTTAAAGTCATTAGATCTCTTGGGTGACAGAATGGTTACAAAAGTTCAACCCAATTTATGCATTGGTTTTCGTCGCGAAAGTCAAAAAACCAATGAAATCAAGGGCTCCACTGTGATTTTGCCTCGCAATCGTAGGCATTCTTACGGTGAGAATGAAAATTGCAGGACGTCCTTGAGTTCGCGGGTAATTTGGCTTGTAACAGATAATCTAATGAATAAATGGGATTTTAGAACCTTGGGAACTACTGCGCTAAATGGGTAAGCTATCAATCGTCATACCGGTATACAACGAAGAAGCCAGCATTCTACTGATTCTGGATCGGTTGCAAGCACTCGAGCTGCCTGATCAACTCGAAAAAGAAATCATCCTCGTAAACGATGGCTCTACAGACTCTTCGGAAGAGAAAATCCTAGACTTCATGGAGCGGCATCCTGATGCCCGTATACACTACCATCGGCATGAGAAAAATGCTGGAAAAGGCGCGGCACTCCAGACCGGTTTTGCCCAGGCTAGCGGTGACATTACGATCATCCAAGATGCGGATCTGGAGTATGATCCGGACGAGTACAAAATACTGCTTAAACCAATTTTGGCAGGGCAGGCAGATGTGGTGTACGGCTCGCGCTTTATGGGAGGCAAACCTCACCGCATTTTGTTTTTTTGGCATTCGATCGGAAACAAATTCCTCACTACGCTTTCCAACATCTTTACCAATCTCAATCTCACAGATATGGAGACGTGCTATAAGATGTTTCGCACCGAACTCATTCGGGACATCAAACTACACGAAAAACGCTTTGGTGTCGAGCCAGAAATTACCGCCAAATTCTCCCGTATACCTGATGTCCGCATTTACGAAGTGGGCATCTCCTATTACGGACGCACTTATCAAGAAGGAAAAAAGATAAATTGGCGAGATGGATTTCGGGCGATCTATTGCATCGTGCGGTACAATTTATTTAGGTGAGCTGGGAGACTGAGCAATGAGCTTTGAGCTTTGAGCTTTGAGCTTTGAGCTTTGAGCAATGAGCAATGAGCACTGAGCTTTGAGCTTTGAGGTGTATTATTAAGCCAATCTCAGAGGTCTTGCAGGCCAAATTATAAAAGCTAAAAAGCTCGCCTAAGTCGGACCAAGTACTCATCCCAGGTCCACTCTGGGCCATCCCATGGCGAGGCGTACATATAGGTCATCTGCAGACTATAAATAATGAATATGGAAATTAAAATCCCAATAAACAAGTACAGTCGGCGGTTTCCAGTCTCTTTGATCTTTTGCAAGAAATAACAAAAAGGAAAAAACAATACCGCATAATACTCCACAAAACAACGATGCCCAAACGCACCGCCAAAATTCCAATCCCACCAGCTGCCGAAAATATACGTCGCTAGAATAAAAAGGAGTAAAACAAGTCGGCCATTCACTTCCTTACGCCATACCATCATGGCCATGCCCACCAGCGCCAAAATTAACATCGGACTGTAGAGCAGCAATCCATTTTCTAAATGCGTGAGTACTTGAATCATTTTAGGATGGCTCCAGTTGGAAAATCCTTCCTCTCCGTAGGAGTACGAAATCCAGCTGCCGGTCATCATTTTCCAATACATAATTTGAGGCAGAAACACCACCATTCCAGACGTGAGGAAAATAGGTACTCGCCACCACTTTTCGATAAAATGCCGACATCTCTCTTTTAACATTTTCAGATCAGTCACTCCAAAACCCAGTATCCAAAAAAGCATGATTGCATTTGTGGGTCGGATCAATACCGTAAGTGCGTATGTCAGTGCAAGAGCCCAGATCAGTCCCGATGAGGGTTTGGACCAATATTTGTCGGTGAGAAAAATAATCAGGCAAAAGGTAAAAAAAGAATATACGTGCGACATGCCGGATTCTGAAACGACATAGAAGTAAAGATTCGTCCCAACAAGCATCAAAAGGAAAGCAAAGCAGATGAGTGCACGATGATAGTAGCGAGACAATACTTGATAAAGTAAAAGCAATCCCAATAAATAATAAATAATGGTGCTTGTTGTCACCAGTACACCGTCGAGGTAAGAGAAACCATTACTCTCTACGCCAAATAGACCAGCAAGAACATGTCCCGTCACCCAGACCGGCAATTGTAAGATGGCTACTCCACAGGTAAATTTGGTGTACGTGCGATTATCAACTTTGGGCCAGCCGGGGGTGCGGGTCGGCATATCTTTCCAGTCATACATGAAGGTACCCGGTAGATACATGTAGTAGCCTTCCGCATCCGACCAGATTGCATTTTGTGGTGCATTGCGAGATTTATTGAGACTGAGGAAAATAAATAATCCCATAAATCCCAAGAACGCCAGCAGCCGAAAAATAAATCGAGAAGGTCTCATGTCATAAATAATTCTTTGCTTATGTGATCAGCCAGGAGCATCCCCTCTGGTGTCAGTCGGTATGTGCTATCCTCTCTTCTCACATGCGATGAGTCTAAGAAGGGTTGAATCTGGTTGTGGAAATGCTGGTAGGTTTCCTCACCCCACTTATTTATTTCATTGATCTGACATCCCCACATCGTGCGTAGGCGAGTGAGCACATATTCATTGTATTGATCTATCTCTGAGAGGCTCTCGGACTCCTGATAGGGCAGATTCTGATCTATGGCTTTGAGGTATTTCTGATTGTTTGCTACATTCCACGAGCGCTGTTGACCATTGAAGGAATGGGCAGATGGACCGATGCCGAGATACGGTGCACCAAACCAGTAGTTGCGATTGTGTACGGCCAGTTTCTGTGGGCGAGCTAGATTTGAGATTTCGTAGTGCAGCAATTCATTTTCCTCTGCAAACTCGACCAGTGCCCGGAAATGTGCCACCATTTTATCGTCTTTCACGTCGGGCGCCTGGCCCTTTCTTATTTGGTGAAATAAGGCAGTGCCTGGCTCCACCGTGAGTGCATAGCACGATACGTGAGGCACCTCAAAGGTGTTGAGATTGAGCAGATTGTCTTGCCATTGCTCCATACTGAGTGTGGGCATGCCATAGATGAGGTCGATGTTAAAATTATCAAAGCCCATCTGATGAACCAACTCAAGACAGCTGTGGCTTTGCACTGCATCGTGGGCTCGATTCATCGCACGCAAATCTTCATCAAAAAAGGACTGGATGCCAATGCTGAGACGATTTACGGGAGTATCCAACAGCTCTGTCAGAAAGCTGTGGCTGAGATCATCCGGGTTGGATTCTAGCGTAACCTCTGCCTCTGGCGAAACTGCAAAGAGTTCTTCAATTTTGAGAAATAGGATATTGAGCTCAGAGGCATTTAAGAGGGAAGGGGTTCCCCCACCGAGATAGATCGTGTCGATTTTGTCTCCCCCAAGGTAGTCACGCCGTTGTTCCAACTCACGACAAAGTGCGGAGACCATTTGATCCTTCGCCTGGAGCGTGGTCGAAAAATGGAAGTTGCAGTAACTGCATGCTTGCTTGCAAAAGGGAATATGTAAATATATACCAGCCATTTATCGTTTGGTAAGATATGCTTTGGCGACTAACCTATGCACAGTGAGCGAAATCTCTCATCAAATGCTGCATTTCCCTAATATCTGATAAGATTAATGCCTTTAATGACTTATATCAGATACTTCAGAAACACAGCGCTCATACTATGCGCTATGTGGTGTACGTCCAGCAGTGCACAGGATACTCTAGCTGTGCACTGGCAACACAACTTGCACTCAGCAGATCGACCTGCTGATTTGCTTCCTGAAAGAACAAGCCGGTCTGGCCGTTCGTTTGGCCGAAAAGTTGTAGAGGACCTGCACGAGGCTGGCTACCTGGAGGCTTCGATCGATACGCTGTTTTCGAAAAATGATACTCTTTATCCCTCGCTGCATCTGGGGCCACAATTTACCTGGTCATACCTCGATCTTTCTCAAATACCTCCATTGCTTGCGGAAGGAGTACGACTACCTAAAGTTCGAGATCGTCGATTCTCCCATCAGGAAATCACTAACCTATTCGAGCGGTTGCTCACTCGGGCCGAAAATCACGGATACCCTTTTGCCGCTGTGCGACTTGACAGTGTCCAGATAAGAAATGCTGAAGTGCAAGCGCAAGTGCGGGTAAATCTCAATGACTTTGTCACCATAGATGAAATAAAAATAGCGGGCGACCTCAAAATCAGCAAGCCCTACTTACGGTACTATCTTGGCATCGAACCGGGTCAGCCATTTGACCGGAGTAAAATAATGGCTATTGAAGATCGGCTTGCCGAACGTCCCTTCATCAAGTCAGCAAGGAGCCCGACAGTGCGCTTTTTAGGCACAGGAGCGACCATAATTTTGGAATTGGATCGCAAGCCCGCCAATCAATTTGACATCTTATTGGGTCTGCTTCCCAGTCCGGTGGAAGGTCGCCGCTTTCAGCTCACCGGCAATGTCAACGTGACCATGGAGAATCAATTTGGGGTAGGTGAGCGCTTTCACTTCAACTTTGAGAGCTTACGACCTCAAACTCAAGAATTGGAATTGGACTTTAGTTATCCCTTTATATTTAATTTACCATTTGGTGCAGATGCAGAATTTGATCTTTACAAAAGAGACACGACGTACATCGATATCAATTATGAACTCGGCATCGATTATTACATCTCTCAGCGCACCTCCCTAAAGGTCTTCGCACGTAATTACTCTTCTCGCTTGCTCGGAATTAATCCACGTACGATCAGAAATACACGAAAACTCCCCATCAATTTAGATTTGAGTCGCACTACCTTTGGGTTTGAACTCACCAACAGTAAATTAAACTATCGCTTTAATCCACGCCGTGGTCGCGTCCTCCGATTTCGTGCTGGTGCCGGCAATAAAACCATCAAGAAAAACGAAGCAATCGTGGCGCTAAATGATCCTGCAGATCCTGAATTTGATTTTGAACGTCTGTACGACGACCTGAATCTCACCAGTTTTCAATACAGCCTAGCCTCCGAATTGACATTCTACCTCCCTCTGTTCCAGCAGAGCACCTTAAAATTGAGCAATCGCAGTGGCTTTCTCGACTCCGGTACAGAAGTTCTCAATAATGAATTATATCGCATCGGGGGCACTAAATTATTGCGAGGATTTAATGAAGAGTCCATCTTTGCTAGCCTCTATTCTGTATTTACTGCAGAATATCGCTTGCTTTTTTCGCAAAATTCAAACATATTTTTATTTACCGATTTCGCCTATATCCAACAGCAAGCAGATGGTGCAGTCATCCATGATCAGCCCATCGGAATCGGAACAGGCATTAATCTAGAAACCAAGGTCGGTGTTTTCGCCATCAGCTACGCCATTGGAAAGCAGCAAAATGTGCCCTTCAGTTTCAGAGAGGGGAAAATTCATTTTGGAATGGTGTCGTTGTTTTGAGGAGACTTCGGGAGATCGAGACTTCGAGAGGTCGAGAATGGAGGAGTTGCCACGGAGGAAATACGTAAGTCATTTTTACTCCAGGAGTCTTGCGAAACCTCATCCAAGGTACTTTAGTGCCTTGTGGTGCAATCCTGTACAACGGGTTAAAATCCATTGGAAGAATTTATGGCAGAATGCAGATAGTGAGGATTGGCAAGCTCGACTACTATATAGTTTAAATCGATTTCTTTATTTCCTGCCCAATTTTTTCATAATCGAAAACATGGGCTTGTCTTTACGGACGTGAAAATAAACCGTCTGGTTTGCGCCAAAGTCACTTCGCACCTTAGCGATGCTCTTATCCATACTACCCAGAAAATCAAACGTATTTATGCCTCTCTCAGCTAGATGCTGACAAAGGTTCCAAATAAGCCCTATGCCCGCATAACCGTTGCGCTTTTCGGCATTCTCCCCTCTCATCAATAAATAAGCAGAACTATCATCCCAAGCGACCAGCGCATTTGCCACAATTGTTCCATCGCCATCCTGCATCCCAAAAATATTACCTGAGCCTCGTTCGATTAATGCTTCGATCAGCCTTTGAGTATCTATTACCCGGTACGGGATGGCCATTTTTTTTCGACCAAAAGGAGCCTCAAAGCATGCCATAGCATCTTCCATATCCTGCCCCTCTACAAAAGACAATAATTCGTTGCTCTTTGGCAATTTATTGTTGCGATAATCTGCTGTCATCCCCTCCCGTATTCTTTCCGTATCAGAGATATTCTTCAGGACAAAGGAGTATTTGGAAGTCTGCGCAAACCCGGCCCAACTATAGGGAAGCCAGTCGGTAATCTGGTAGTGCAAAGTCTGCTCAAAACCATCGAAAATAGGCAGCGCTTGCAGTAGTTTTCCCAATATTTTTTGCTTTTTACGATGAGATATATCCAGGAGGAAATAGGCGCCCATAAAACGGGTGAGCTGAGGCATCGTCACATAGCCAAGTCCAAATTTCTTTTTCGGGTAATACGTATATACCGCCTGAATCACATTTGACTCTTGATAGTAAATCACCTCCCACCTTTTCTTTGTGACGATGTCTAGCCACCAAGGCTGGAAAAAGATGGGCACGACCGCGTTCTCCATTTGTGAGCGGTAGTGATCTTTTTCTGAGCCTATATTTTTCGACATATCATGAGTCCATCACGGAGTGGCAGCAATACGTTTTCCAAACGTTCATCCTCCAGCACCTGCGTATTGAAAGCGTCTAAGATAGCAGACTCTTCCGTCTGTCGACCACCGAGCACTTGTCCACCCCACAGAACATTGTCAGCCAGTAAGAGTCCACCCGATTTCATACGATCCATGACCAGGGCGTAATACTCGAGGTACTGACGCTTGGCTCCATCGAGATAAACCATGTCCCAGGTCTGACTCATTCTGGGCAGGAGCCTGAGTGCATCACCCTGGTGAATCACAATCTGATCGTTGTACTCTGAAAGGGCAAAAGCTTCTCGGGCAATCACGAGCGGCTCACCATTGCTTTCAATAGTATGGAGTTTCCCTCCGGGCAAAAGGCCCTCTGCCAGGCAAAGAGTGCCATATCCCGTAAACGTGCCAATTTCCAGTATCTCAGCTGGTCTCACTATCTTACTAAGCATGCTGAGCAAGCGCCCTTGCAATCGACCGCTGCACATCTGAGGCGACACCGTTCGTAAGTGTGTTTTGCGCTCCAGATCCCTCAGTACCTGACTGGGATTGCTCGTTTGGCCTTCCGCATAGTGAAACAGATCTTTAAATTCCTGGCGCATTATTCTTTTTTCGCATGAAAGGATAGATGAATATGGCAGCTAAAATCAGCAGCACTCCGACATAAAATTTTGGCGAAAGGGTTTTGTTTTCTTGAAGAAGCAGGTACGCCAAAATGATGCCGTAGACGGGCTCAAGATTCATCGTAAGATTAGACACAAAGGCTGAAAGGTGGCGCAAGGCTTTAAGTTGTAGGACATACCCCAACGTGGTGCACACCAGTGCGAGGACCAACAGGTACGGCCAATCAGAAAGTTGCGGCCACCAAGTAAAATTGCTGGAACGGGTCAGAGCCACCAGACCAATGCCGGAAATAAGGATCCATCCAGACCCAAGCTCGACAAAAGTGATCAGCATCGGATCGTAGCGCCTCACCATCTGTACATTGCAAAGCGTAAAAAGGGCGATAAGAAATGCG
>CAJQNM010000072.1 GCA_905479665.1 uncultured Saprospiraceae bacterium | reverse complement strand
CAGGAGAGGTTTTCCTATTGAGGGCCGAAGGCGCTCTTCAGGGTTGGAATATGGGCGGAACTGCTCAAGAACTGTATGAGCAAGGCATCCGAATGTCGATGCTCGAGTGGGCTGCGGGAGACGATGCAGCCATCGATGCATACATAGCCAGTGCTAATGTGCCGGTAGATGCCAGTCCTGAGAGTCCTGCCACGAGTGATATACCAGTAGCTTTTGAAGCTGGTGGATCTGAAGAACGACAGTTGGAGCAGATCGCCACTCAAAAGTGGTTGGCTCTATATCCCGACGGTTGGGAAGGCTGGGCAGAAGTCCGGAGAACCGGCTATCCCAAACAATTTGCAAGGCTTAACTCAGAGAATCTAGATGTTGCCGCAGATGAGCTCATGAGAAAAATGAAGTTTGAGAGCAGTGAATTTGACAATAACCGCGAAGCGGTAGACGCTGCAATTGCCTCTCCAGAAATTGGAGGGAACGATAAGAACAGCACCAAACTATGGTGGGATAAAAAGTAATCTTGCTTGAGGCATTAGATATACAGTACCAACTCCCTTCTGAGAGTTGGTACTTTTTTTTTACATTCAATTAAACCAAAATTGAATGTACGGAACCGCACCATCGGACAAATCAAGTTCGGCATATTCATAATTAATTAATTTCTGATCTATTTTGATAAATCGACCACTTTATCTTATGATTCTTACCTGCCTCTTGCTTTCTTGTGGCAAGGGAACAGACACCTTATTTCAGAAACTACCGGAAAGAAAATCGGGCATTGATTTCAAAAACATCTTAAAGGAGACACCTGATTTCAACGTTTTGAACTACAGCTATTTCTATAATGGCGGTGGAGTTGCGATTGGAGATGTTAATAATGACGGCCTACAGGATATTTATTTTACCGGCAATTTAGTGGCCAGCCATCTTTATCTAAATGAGGGCGGACTCAAGTTTAAGAACATCGCCGAGTCTGCTGGAGTGAAGGCTGCCGGTCTCTGGAATACAGGGGTCACCATGGCCGACGTCAACGGTGATGGTTGGTTAGATATCTATGTGTGCCGATCAGCGGCTGTAAATCCGGAAGCCCGAAGAAATTTACTCTTTATCAATAAGACTTCAGAAACGGGTACAGTCTCCTTTCAAGAGGAAGCCAATTTTTATGGCCTCGATGATCTCGCATATTCTACCCAAGCGAGTTTTTTTGACTATGACCGTGATGGTGATTTGGATCTATTCCTGCTGAACCATTCAGTTCCTGAATATTCTAACTTTAGTAATAACATAGGTCAGCTAAAAGACAGAGGCAATAATTTTTATGGGGATAAGCTTTTTGAAAATGAGGATGGAGTGTTTATGGACGTCTCCTCTGCCGCTGGCATCAAGAGAAATGTATTGGGATTTGGCTTGGGTGTGGCTACCGCAGATTTTAATGGCGACGATTGGATCGACATATATGTCAGCAATGATTTTAATGAAGAAGACTATCTCTATCTCAATAATAGCGATGGAACTTTTACCGAATCTTTGCGTCAATCCATGCAGCATACTTCGCTTTTTTCGATGGGATCTGATGCTGCGGATATAAATAACGACGGGCATTTAGATCTTTTCTCCTTAGATATGCTGCCTGAAAACAACCATCGAATTAAACTCACTTCGGGAGCCGACAACTACGACAAATACCAATTGCTGCTAAATCAGGGGTTTCATCGCCAGTCAATGCGCAACATGCTGCAAGTCAATCTTGGTGATGGTACATTTAGCGAAAAGGGTCAACTGGCGGGAGTCTCGAACTCAGATTGGTCATGGTCGGCTCTGGTCGCAGACTACGATCTCGATGGGTGGCAGGATATTTTTGTGACCAATGGCTATCTACGTGATTACACCAATATGGATTTTCTTGCCTATGCCGTAGACCTCAAACTGGAAAATATTGAACTAACTCCAGAAAATCAAATAGAGAAGGTAATCGAAAAAATGCCACGCATCGAAGTGCCTAATAAAATGTATTTCAATAATGCGAATGGCGGATTTTCGGATAGTACGATTCAGTGGGGCTTTGAAGAGGTCAATCTTTCAAACGGTGCCGCATTCGGTGATTTGGATAACGATGGTGACCTAGATCTAGTAGTCAATCACGTTAATCAAGTTGCTTCACTATACCAAAATCACGCTGTTGAAAAGAAAAGAGGTAATTACCTAATAGTAGAATGCGATCAGCAAAAGGGTGCTCAAAATATTATCGGTACAAAAATCTTCCTTCACGCCGCGGGAACCACCCAGCATCGCCACATAGTGACCACGAAGGGATATCAATCCAGCAGTGAACCCACGGCATACTTTGGACTAGGCAGTATCTCTCAAATAGACTCTTTAATTGTCATATGGCCCAATGGCGATCCCGAAAAATTTGATCTCGTTTCCATCAATTCCCTGGTGTTACTTAAAAAAGGAACGGGCACTAGAATAGAAAATAGAAACTCCAAGCCTGAAAGAATATTTCACCCTACAGATCAACTGCTCTCTCACCAACACAGCGAAAATGATTTTAACGATTTTCGCATCCAACCCCTGTTGTCACAACTGCAATCAAGAGGTGGTCCACCTATTTTGAGTGTGGATTTGAATCAAGATAATATACAGGATGTAATTATCGGCGGTGCAAATAACTCGCCGACCAGCGTATTCTTTGGCGATGCTAAGGGTGGATTTTACCAAGATCCGCTTTTCTTTCCAGCGGCCGATTCAGTATATGAGGATGTAGCGATGGCCCAAATTGACGCCAATGGCGATTCCTATCCGGACTTGGTCATCGCCTCGGGAGGAAACGCTTTTAAAGAAAACAATGAAAGATATGAAGTGCGCCTGTATTTAAACGTGGGTGGCAAAGGGTTTGAACGTGATGATTCATTTGTGTCAGTCCATTCGAATGCGAACACCCTGGCCATCGGCGATCTCAACAATGATGGCTTTGAGGATATCTTTGTCGGAGGTCTCTATCAGGCTCAAACATATCCCAATACCCAGGATAACTATTTATTGATTAATGATGGAAATGGAAATTTTTCCACGATGCCTGATTTGCCGTTCGGTAACCGTCATACGGCCGCATGCCAAATAGCAGATGTCAATAATGACCAACTTCAGGATTTGGTGATTGCTGGAGATTGGGAGCCCGTTGAGATCTGGTCTTGGATTGAAAGCCGTTGGCAACTTATTGCCCGGTCAAAGCACAGGGGGTGGTACAGTGCACTAAACCTGACCAATCTAGATGATGATCCAGAATTAGAAATTGTGGTCGGTAACTATGGCTTAAATAGCCCCTATAGAGCAGATCCTGAGCAACCCATCATTTTGTATTATGAAGACTTTGATCAAAATGGCGCCATCGACCCCATCCTTGCTGTTTCAGAAAATGGCAAACAATATCCATACGTAGCGCG
>CAJQNM010000071.1 GCA_905479665.1 uncultured Saprospiraceae bacterium | reverse complement strand
ACCTCATCCAAGCCGGTGTATATCGGGGACAACGTTTGGATCGGAGGGAATTCGGTGATTTTCCCTGGGGTGAGGATCGGTGATGGAGTAACGATTGGCGCAGGCAGCATAGTCACTAGAGATATTCCGGACAATGTGCTGGCGTACGGAAATCCATGTGAAGTGATTAAGCAAATTTGAGCGACATCTCTACTTAGGGACCAGTAAAGAATAACTTCCCTATTTACACTGGTTCTTTTGAATTTATACTTTGTTATAAAAAATTCACATAGCCCCACTATGCTTATTTTTTATGCCTTGTCTAAATTAAAAATAACGTCGTCTAAATCAGAAACTTATTATTTGCTGGTCCCTTAAGAATTGAATTACATCATGATCAGCGTTCAGAATCCTTATTTATTTGCAAGCCATCGATGCGTTTCAGTCGAGCGATACAGCCCCAGCCAAAGAAGTTACTAGCTACTGCGATCATGATCTCGTTCGACCCTTTTTGCAGGGGCAAATTTACGGTTGCATTTTCCAGACTCAGACGACCATTTGGCTGCTTTTGGATCGGGTTACCGTAAGTGTTTCGATCGAGATAAACAGGGTAGCCCTCATTGAAGACCCAAACATCATCGCTAAAACCCAGATCTAGTTTGCGGTACTGATCTACTTCGGCTTCGATCACCGTCTTAATCCAGGTCACCTTACGTGTTCTTTCTTGAAAGGGACTAGATAGATGCCTGGTAAAGTTGATCAAGCCAAACCGCTCGGTCGGTATGTCCTTCCAGACAGTGGTAGAATCTGGAATATCTGCGGAGGTAATACTACTGCCAGTCTCCAGAATAGTGCCGGGACTATGCTGCCAATTACGCAGATAGCGCATATCGTGCTTGGTTAAGTCTACTCCCGCATCGCTCGGTATACTTTCTGTCAAGGTTGTGCTCACACTTAAATTCAGGTATATTCCTTTTCCCCCCAACGATATTCCCCCACTCAGTTTTTCGCCAAGCAGCTCGGGTATCCATAGTGCCAACTCGTTGTTTAGATAGACTTTCATCTGCTGTTTGGAGACTACCAGCTTAAGGTGGTTTTTGGCATTCTGCTTTATCCGGACCGGGGCTTCGTATTCAAAAAGCAGGTCCCATAGATTTGTCCCTCGCAAGAAGGGTGCATATTGGATACCCCCTTGGATCATCTTACCTTCAGGGTCGAAATTGCGCAAGTAGACATATTCGGAGTATTCTCTGAAAGATGGATCGTCTGCTGGGCTATTTCTGCGGAATGAGATGCCGCAGAACCCGAGTTCCGTGGGATAGTAATCAAATTCTATGGTGCCTTCAGAAAACACTCGCTCTTTCAGGATCACTTCCCCAGGACCTGTAATCGAAAGTGCAGGGGAGCCTTCATGAATGATAAATGCTGCGGCAGTGTCGTTGTAATCCCAATTTTCGGCTTGCATGGGTATGAAGTCTGTCTGGGCTGTCAGTATGATGTGGAAGCTCAGCAGAGTTAGTATCGTCCAAATTAATTTCATCTCTATTTGTATTTTTATGCAACAACTCTACCAGCATGATGGTGGGCCCGAATATCGAGTGCAGTGCCTTTCGAGTCTTCTAATAGTTTATCCTCGGCGAATTTCGTGGCTTCAATAGAAACACGGAAGTGACGGGCCGTTCATCTATTGTTCAATGTTGTTCAAATGTGTATATGATTGATACTCAGAAACTTGACCCGACGGAGAGTCACCATGTTCAAAAGCTGCTCAGGGCAGTCGAGAAAGAGGTGGGCTGGCAACATCCGAACTCCTGGAGTGGTTCGGATTTTGAGCGACTAAGTAATCTCATTTACGAAGTCACAAGCGCAAGGCTGAGCGTCACCACCTTAAAAAGAATGTGGGGCCGGACTTCGCAAAATGGCAACCCGAGCAGATCAACCCTCAACATCTTGTCTGAATTCGTGGGCGCTGGTTCCTGGCAAGAATTTCGTTTGCAGCAGGCGATTTTGCCCTCCGGGAAGCAAGAAGCCTCGGTTTCACAAAGTCAGTTGGGAAACGCCGCGATGTGGATCACGGGCTTGCTTTTTCTTGTCCTCATTATTTCAGCCCTCACCGGAAAAAGTAAACCAGCAACAAAATCCGGACTCGATCCAGATCGAATTACTTTTGAGATCGAGAAAGTCTCAAAGGGCATTCCAAACACGGTCGTCTTTCATTATGACCTCGATGGGCAGCAGGTGGATTCACTCGAATTGCAGCAAACCTGGGATGATACCCGGAGGGAGCCTCTCGACCCCAGTGAATCTCTGGTTACGTCCACTTATTTTAGTCCCGGATATTACAATGCAAAGCTAGTTGCCAATGGCGAAATTGTGGCTCGACGCCATGTATACCTCCCCAGTGAAGGAATAGAATTTATGACGATGCACGAGGTAGACGGCAATACCTACTATCGGAAAAATCAGAATTATCGCATTGAGAATGGTATCGTCTATGACCACGCTGCGCTTGCTGCAGCCCAGTATGATAATTTTGCTGGATACCAATTGGTCAATTTACTTGAGGAGCCTCCGATTGCAGCTGATACTTTTCAAGTTGGAGCAAGACTAAAAGTAAATGCGACGGGCGAAGACGACCCCTGTGAGTGGTACTCTTTTTTGGTCACCGGGTCTCTGGATGTTTACTTTGCCAGGCTGGGCAACAAAGGGTGTGCTGGAGAATTTTATTTATATCTCGGGGGAAAAGAGGTGATTGGAAAAAACGTAGACTTGTCAAAATTGGGCGCTACACCAGGTACTTGGTCCGACCTTACCCTTTCACGCACAGGCCATAAATTGACACTTACTTTAAATGGCAATACCGTATCTATCGAGGATGTACCAAGCATCGGTCCGGTCGGAGGTGTTCGGCTTATTTCGTATTCTTTGACGGAGTTGGAGAAGCTCAGAGTCTCGGATGATCGGGAGACGATTGATTTGCTGTCTGTGTATTAGGGTTCAAGGTTCA
>CAJQNM010000070.1 GCA_905479665.1 uncultured Saprospiraceae bacterium | reverse complement strand
TAAATATTCGCGTTCGTCGCATTGCAATAGTTCACGAAATATCTGAAGCAGCCTGATGTAGCTATTCAGACCTGTCTCACCTGCTAGAAGCTCCATTTTTTGCGCTGCTGATTTGACCGTTGATCCCTGGAAAAACAGTCCCCTGGAGCTTTCTTTCAGTAATTTCTCAACACAGTCCAATTCTGGAATATTGAAAAAATCCGAACTGATGATGTTTTCATAAAAATGGACAACGATACACGACGGCGATTTGCCCTCAGAACACTCCAAGATATCCCAACAATGGGGCAGGTCAGGACCCATCAATACGAGATCACCCTCTTCAAATTGGGCGATGTGACTACCCACCAATCTCTTGCCTGACCCAGCCGTAATCAGATTCAACTCGTAGTTGCGATGCGAGTGGATCTTGGTCGAGTGATGGCTCAACTCCAGCTTCCTGGTCACGAAGGAATGTTGGTGTGGAACCTGAATTTTTTCGAATATCAGTTGCATGATTTGGTATTTTAAGGCCGACGGCTGGGTTAAAAAACCATCGGAATATTAGATAATAATATGGTCTCACACCATATTTTCCGCTTTTCTTTATCAAAAATTAACCAATATTTATGAGAAACTTGATCCAATCCCTAGATACGAGCCCGAATATTTCAATTCTATCCGTTGTATTATCCCTCTGTTTTGGTGTTCTTTTCTCAGCACACTCCCTACATGCGCAACAAGATTTCTACGTAGATACCGTGTTTCTGCAAGATCAATCTTTGCTCTTTTTGGCTCCAGAGACAAATCAGTTGAGCCTGCTTAAAGTAGGAAGCGATCGCAACGACAACGTTCAGGTTTTGTCAAATCAAGGATTGCTGGCTCCCGTCGCCCAAAACCTCAAACCTGATTCACACTATGCATTTATGGATGATCTCGAGATCTTGGATATCGAGGTCCATCACAATCAATTTTTTTACCTCGCCCCAACGTATCTCTTCAGCAATGCCTGGGCCGGAAAACACCTCATAGAGCATAGCCTAACGGATGCGCATGAAATGGCCATCAATGATCAATTTGATGCACTGGTGATCGGCAAACAAGGGATACAATACATCGTAGACAATACCCTCGCGTGGGATGCTGCAATGACCGGAAATATTGAGTTGCTCGATGTCGCTTATGATTCATCTCAAGCATGCTTTTGGCTTATTTCCTCAGAGGGCCTCCATCGCTTTAATCCACAATCTGCAGAGATCAATTTACTGCTTCCCCACGAGGGAATGACCTCACTTTTGGTGCCAGATCATGATGTTCACATCCTAGTGGGATCTACAAAAGGCCTTCTTGTCCTAGATCGGGCCACCGGTACACTTCTCAAGCAACGTCAAGATCTGCCGAGCATCGACATTAGCTGTCTCACAGAAATTGGTGACCAGGTCTGGGTCGGAACATCTCATGGAGCGTACCGCATCAAGTCTGACGAGCACGTAGACTACTATGCCTCACGTCGATGGCTGGTCGATGACGAAGTACAAGATATTGGTGAAGGGCCCAACGGCTCAGCGCTGATCTTGACCCGGCTTGGGCTTTCCCAAATCACCTATACTCCTATGACGCTCCTGGACAAGGCCATGCATTTTGAAAGACAGGTACGACAGCGACACATCCGCCACGGATTCAGTAGTTCTCAATTTACAATGAGTACCCCCGGTGATCTTTCTACGGGAAGTGTGGTGGATTCTGACAATGATGGCCTTTGGACCAGCATGTACCTGGCCAGTCAGCTGTTCCGCTATGAGGTGACAAAATCAGACATCGCCTATCAAAATGCGCTGGAAGCCTTTGAAGCCATGGAGCGGCTCAATACGATTAATCCGATTGAGGGCTTCTTGGCACGCTCGTATGAGAGACGCAGCTATGCCAAGCATGACCTCGATGCATGGCACAAGGCTGAAAACGAGTATTGGGATTGGAAAGGGACGACCAGCAGTGACGAAGCCATCGGGCACTACCTCGCTTTCAGTCTCCTGGCTGAAATTTCTCCTGATTCCGAGATTAAAGAACGTGCCATCAATCTCATCCGAGATATGACAGACCATATCCTTGAGCACGACCTATATCTAGTGGATATCGATGGCAAACCCACCCGCTGGGCACGCTGGAATCCCGATTACGTAAATGGCTTTCCTGAAGGGGTAGGAGATCGGAAGCTAAATTCCTCAAACATCACGGGTTTCTTACAAACCGCCTACCACTTCACCAAAGATGAAAAATACCGAGACGCCGCCTTCGAGTTATTTGAAGAGCACGGTTATCTCAAGAACCTGATGAAACCCATGGAAGAAATCGGAAATCACAAGAGTGATTCCTTAAGCGCTTTACTGTCCGAACATTGGAATCATTCGGACGATGAAATGTATTTCTTGAGCTATTGGTATCTCTACCATTATGCTTTTAATCCAGATCTAAAGGAGCAATATCGAGAAACCATCAAAAACCACTGGAATATCGAGCGGCCAGAGAAAGATGCCCTGTGGAATTTCTGCTACGCCATGACCGGAGCTTCCGAATTTGATCTGGAAGAGTCGATTTGGTACCTGCGAGAATTTCCCATGGATCTGATCGAATACACGATAACAAATAGCCACCGATTGGATATCAAAAAACTCCCTCCCAATTTTCGCAATCAAACCACCACCGAAGTGCTTCCTCCGGATGAAAAGCCCATTTACAAGCACAACACAAACACATTTATCATCGATCGCAAAGGCGGCGCCAGATCTGAGGCCAGCGGAGATATCTACCTCTTGCCCTACTGGTTTGGTCGGTATTTAGGTGTGATTGGTAAAAAAGAATAAGGTTTCGCCAAAAAACCAGTAGCCCCTACCAGCTGCGTCCACTAACTTAGGATAAGATGAAAGTACATTCTTTTGAAAATCAAATTTCCACAACAAATGAAAACAATCACTACTGCTTTTTGTACGCTGCTGCTCTTCCTGCTTGTGCAGAACTTGACGGCACAAAATTCTGTCTCCGGGATGGTGACAGATGCCAATTCAGATCCACTGATTGGAGCCACCATCCTCGTGCAGGGCACCGGCGAGGGGACCATCACCGATGAAACGGGTCACTACGAGTTGGCAAATTTAGCCGATGATGCGGTCCTCCTATTTTCTTATGTCGGCATGGCCGAATCAATTGCATCGCTTGATGGCCGTTCAACCATCGACATTTCGCTTTCCGATGTTACGGGATTGGAAGAGGTTGTGGTTACGGCTCTAGGTATCCGCCGCAATGAACGCTCACTTGGATACTCCGTTGGGCGGGTAGACGGTGAAAACTTAAATCGAGTGGCACAGGAAAACGTGCTCAATGGTCTCGCTGGTAAAGTATCAGGAGTAACTATAAATTCTACGGCAGGTGCAGGATCATCCGTCAGTATGGTGATCCGAGGAGCCAACTCACTGAATGGAGACAATCAGCCTCTTTTTGTCGTCGATGGGGTACCCATCGCCAACACCTTAAATAATGTCAGCCAGGTAGGCCGTGACAACAGAGTCGATTTTGGCAATGCCATAAGCGATCTTAATCCCGATGACATCGCAGATATTTCCATCTTAAAAGGGCCGAGTGCAGTGGCCCTCTATGGCTCCCGTGCTGGAAATGGAGTCGTACTGATTACCACCAAGAGTGCAGCGAAGAACGGTGGTCTTAGGGTCAATTTTAACTCAAATACGGTTTTTGACAACCCCGTCAAATATTTAAACTTTCATAGCAGCTATGCGACTGGTGTAAGACCATATACTCCCGAAAATAATCCCTATCCGGGCGGACAGCTTTATATAGAAGAAGGCTCGGCGGCTGGAATTGGACCCAAGCTCGATCAGGGCTTCACAGCGGTGCAATGGAACAGTCCCCTTGATGATAATGGAAATCCCATTCCGCTACCTCTGGTTTCTCATCCGGACAACATCAAGAATTTTGTGCAAACAGGAATAAATGCCACAAATAACCTGGCTATTTCCAATACCAATGACATTCTTTCATACCGACTGTCATACACAAATATGACCAGCAGAGGCCTTATTCCCAATTCCGATTTATTTAAAAACAGTGTTAGTTTGGGATCTGACGTCAACGTAACCAAAAACTTCAAAGTCAGCACAAATCTGAATGTCGGTAGGACTCATTCCAACAACCGCCCAGCTGGAAATCGTGGCAGCAATCCGCTCGAGTGGGCATATAAGGTGTCTCCACATATCGATATTCTAGAATTGCAAGATTATTGGGTAGAGGGTCAGGAAAATATTCAACAGCGATCGCAGGCTCCTGGCGATTACAACAATCCATATTTTCTGGCAAATGAAGCAATCAACAGTTTTGCACGAGATCGCTTATATGGAAATGTCCGTGCTGAATGGCAACTGACTCCCAAACTCAGCCTGATGGCTCGTTATTCTCTCGATCGCTTTAATGAAGGCAGGGAAACCCGCATTGCCCCCAGTTATACGCGCGAAGCAAACGGAACCTATGGGCTGATTAATTTAGATCGAAGTGAAAAAAATACTGACTTCCTAGCCACCTACACAACCGATGTTCAGGATTTCAGTATTTCGGCTTCGGCTGGAGGGAATTTATTGAAGCAGAAAACGTCCAATATCCGCAATGCTACCAAACAAAGAGGCAGCGGTCTCATTGTACCGGGCCTCTATAGCCTATCAAATATTGCTCCGCTCAACCTTGAGTTCAGCAATTTCCGCTCAGAAAAAGCAATCTACAGCTTGTATGGCCTCATTAATATCGGGTACAAGGACCTCGTGTATTTAGATGTGACTGGTCGCAACGACTGGTCTAGTACCTTGCCCGCAGCCAACCGATCTTATTTTTATCCATCGGCAGCGCTTAGTGTGCTGCTCAATAATGTGTTCGACTTACCAGCCTTCAGCCTCTGGAAATTGCGCGCAGGTTGGGCACAGGTCGGTAATGATACCGATCCCTATTCTCTTGCACCCACCCTCGGAAATGCCGGTGCCTGGGATGGGATCACTCGACTTTCAAAATCAGGCAGTCTCCTCACAGCAGATCTTAAACCCGAAATTTCGACGTCGTTTGAAATTGGTACAGACATTCAATTATTTAATGGTCGCTTGCGCTTTGAGGGCACCTACTACACGGTCGACAACGAAAATCAAATACTTGGCTTAAACCTGCCAGCCTCGACCGGATATAATGCGAAAACAATTAATGCAGGTCTGGTTTCGAGCACTGGTTGGGAAGTCTCTATCGGGGGTACCCCGATTCAAAATGCCCATTTGCAATGGGATGTCAATCTCAACCTCTATCGCAACCGTACAAAAATTGAAGAGCTCACCGAAGGTATCGATCGATTCCAAATGTGGAGAGATGCGAAAGGTGGTGCATGGACCTATGTCGGAGAAACCATTGGAGATATTTATGATGCTGAGTTGATTACTGTCACTGATCCAGCTTCACCCTATTTTGGATATCCCATTCTTGATGACGAAGGGTCCTGGCAGGATATTGATGACCAGGATACTAAAAATAAGATCGGAAATTTTAATCCAGATTTTATTCTTGGTGCTCAATCTTCTCTCACCTACAAAGGCTTTAGCCTAAACGTCACCGTCGACTGGCGCAAAGGAGGTCAGTTTGTATCACAAACATACCGCTACTCAGAATCTGATCTCAAAACACAGCGCTTCTTGGACAATTTAATTGTCTTTGATGGCAGTCCTGATCAGCTTCCTCAATGGCTAAAAGATAATGCCTCCGAACACATCACTGATGGTATCAATATCGTAGGTGGACCTGGCTCGGAGTTTGGCGGGCAGCCACTGGAATTTGGAGTGGTGGTAAATGATGGTGTATTTAATCCAGGTGTACTTGCCGAATATGACGAAGCTGGAAATATTACCGGATACACCGAAAACCTGGGTGGTCCTGGCACAAAATATATTCCCTATGCCGCAAATTATCCATGGAGCTTTACCAGTGCAGCCACATTCGATGCCGATTTTTTGAAGCTTAGAGAAATCTCCTTCGGATATCGCCTACCTAGAACGTTGACCAATCGGCTCAAATTGCAAAATATAGATGTAGCACTTTACAGTCGCAACGTGATGCTTTGGACCAAAGCTAAGGTTGGCATCGATCCGGAAAATGCATTTCAACCAGAAGGTGGCGCCCAAGGCAACGGCATCACCTTCAAGCAAGGTATCGAGCGTTACAATGTAAATCCATGGGTCATCCCGGTCGGAATAAAACTTGGCGTAACATTTTAAACCATCACAATTAAATAATCAGTCATGAAATCAATAACAAATAAACTATTAATAATCGCCATTATTTTTGCTGCGTTCGGATGTGAAGACCTCACCGAACTAAATGAAAATCCAAATGGTGTTGTTCCTGAAAACGTCCATCCTAACTTGATGATGGCCACCGTCCTTACCGAAAGTGCCAAGCAAGTGGTAGGTATGGGTTTTGGCAGTATGGCTGGGGTCATGCAGCACACCCAAAAGGATGCCTGGTTTAGTAGCCATAACGACTACGACTGGAGTGATCAAAGCTGGGAAGGACAATATGGTCTACTGCGTAACTCGGATCAT
>CAJQNM010000069.1 GCA_905479665.1 uncultured Saprospiraceae bacterium | reverse complement strand
GTCTCCGACTGGGGCCGCCTGGATGTCTTGGTAAATAATGCAGGTATTCAACGGTATGGGACCGTCACCGAAAGTACGGCTGAGGAGTGGGACCTCGTAATGGCTGTCAATCTAAGAGCGCATTCCTTTGTGCCAAACACGTCATACCTGTCATGCAGCAAAATGGCAGTGGTGTCGTGATCAATGTCGCCAGTGTACAGGCATTTGTCAGCCAAAATAATGTCGCTGCCTATACCACTGCAAAAACAGCCATGCTCGGACTGACCAGGAGCATTGCCGTCGACTATGCCCCGGAGATTCGCTGTATGGCGGTGTGCCCTGGCACGATCGACACGCCGATGGTGCGAGATTCCTTTGATCTGTCGCCCGATCCAGAAGCTGTCTACCAAGAATGCATCAACATGCATCCCCTCAAAAAAATCGGCCAGCCCATCGATGTGGCAGAAATTGTCTATTTCTTATCGACGGACAAGGCACAGTTTTTTACCGGTCAGGCCGTACGGGTCGATGGCGGGTTGGGAATTACGATTGCGGGGAGTCAGCGAGATTAGACAGTGATATTGTCATTATTGCGATTTGATTCGCAATTATGACGTGACCTTTGCGATCAGCCAAGCCCACATACCTCGAATTGAGTAGCGATCCAGCTTTGCAAAGTAGTTTGTCCTCCCCCATAGATGGGCGTTCAGTCTGGCAGCTATGTCTTCTAGCTGCAACAGGGACCCATCCCGGAAAGTATTTGACTATTCTGCGCTTTATCCGTCTTCTGCTTCCGATTACTGTTCTGGCAGTAGACGATACGAGTCTTCTCAGGATGCAGTTCAAGACCACACTCCCTGAGTTTCTCTCGAATCCTTGCCAGTAAGTCTTCGCATTCTTGGCACCCAAATCATCATGATTCAGAGGATGTGCTACCTACAAGTTTCCATCCTGATTTTCCACAACTATTGTAAAAAGAACAATAAAGTCCTATCTTTATACGTATGATATAATACGTATGCCAAGTAAATTAACATTGTCAATAAGAGAGCAAGTGATACTAGATGCAAAGCAGTATGCTAAAGCTCAAGGAAAGAGCTTGTCAAATATCGTAGAAGAATACTTGAAATCGTTGAGTTCGACAAAGCCCAAATCGAAGGAAGTGGAATTGTCCGATCTAGTTAAAGAGTTGAAGGGATCTGTGAAGTTGCCTAAAGAATTCGAATCCTACAAGACAACACTAGAAGATGCTTTATTGGAAAAATACCTAAAATGAAGAAGATTTATGTTGACTCTGATGTGATTTTAGATTTACTTCTAGACAGAGAGCCCTTCAATGATGATATTGCTGAAATACTTGAGAATTCCCTAAAAAATCGCATTGCAGTTTGTGTGTCATCTGTGACAATAACGAACCTTAACTACATAATCGGTAGGATAGAAAATAGAAACAGTGCAGCAAAAAAAACTTCAAAAATATTGAAATTAGTCAAGGTCGAAAATGTGGGTGAATCGACTGTGAGCAAATCAATTGCTTCGAAGTTCAAGGATTTTGAAGACGGTGTTCAGAATTTCTGTGCCGAGGAATCAAAGCATAAGGTTTTAATAACCAGGAATACAAAAGATTATAAGGAAAGTGATCTGGCAATTATGTCACCAAGAGAATATCTGACTCGCATAAAAAAGTAAACCGCTAAGAAGGCTTTGAGCCCGCTTAGCGGTTTTGTCTACCACACTTCTTAGCGGTTTATTCTAACTACCGAAATCGTCAAAGGCGACATTCTCATCTGGTACTCCCAAGTCTTCAAACATTTTCAAACATGCTTGTAGCATGAGTGGAGGCCCACAGAGGTAATATTCGATTTCTTCTGGCTCAGGGTGATTCTTTAGATAATTTTCCAGCACCACTTGGTGGATAAATCCAGTATATCCATCCCAATTGTCTTCAGGCATCGGATCTGAGAGCGCAATGTTGTATTTAAAATTATCATACTCTTCCTCGATCTTACGGAAGTGGTCGGTGTAAAATAGTTCTCGTTTGGAGCGACCACCGTACCAGTATGTGACCTTACGATTACGATTCTTTTGGGTGTGAAAAATATGAAATAAGTGACTGCGTAGGGGAGCCATCCCAGCACCTCCTCCTATGTAAAGCATCTCACGATCACTCTCTTTGATAAAAAACTCACCATATGGGCCAGAAATCGTGACTTTGTCTCCTGGTTTCTGATCAAATACGTAGCTACTACAAATTCCCGGATTTACATCCATCCATTTGTTTGCGGCACGATCCCAAGGTGGAGTTGCAATACGAATATTGAGCATGACGATATTTCCCTCAGCAGGATGGTTTGCCATGGAGTAGGCTCGAAACTGCGGCTCATCATTTTTCATCTTAAGATCCCATAACTGGTACTTGTCCCACTCTGACTTATATTTTTCGTCACCAGCAGGATCGTCCTCAAGGGGTCGCACATCAAAGTCTTTAAAATCGACCTCCACCTCCGGTACATCGATCTGAACGTAGCCTCCAGATTGGAAATCAAGCGTTTCGCCCTCGGGCAGTCTTACAACAAACTCCTTGATAAATGATGCAACGTTGCGATTGGAGACTACTTCGCACTCCCACTTCTTGATCCCAAAAATCTCTTCCGGCACGCGAATCTTCATGTCTTCACGCACTTTCACTTGGCAAGCCAAGCGCACATTCTCACCTACCTCCTTGCGGGTCAGGTGATTGAGCTCAGTGGGCAAGACATCACCTCCGCCTGCATCTACATGGCATTCGCACATGGCACAGGTCCCTCCTCCCCCACAAGCCGAGGGTAGGAAAACACTTTTTTCGGACAGTACGGTCAAAAGCGAACTTCCTGGTGAAACCATGATGGGATTTCCATCGTCCCCATTGATAACAATGCTTACCTCCCCTTGGGGGACCAGTCGACTGCGTGCATACATCAGTAAAAATGACAATGCAAAAATCACAGCTGAAAAAACGATAACTGCCTTTAAGACCGGTAAAACGATAAGTACGATCATCTCGATTCTTCCTTGGTTCTATATATTTTAAAAAGCGGCCGGATCAATTCCGAGCAGGCTCAAAAAAGCAATGCCCATCAGGCCGGTAATGATAAACGCCATCCCTAAACCTCTGAGAGGAGCGGGAACATTTGAGTAGCGAATTTTTTCACGAATTGCCGCGATGGCAATAATGGCTAAGAACCAACCAAAACCACCTCCGAGGCCAAATGCCACAGATTCGCTAAATGTATATTCACGAGCAACCATAAATAATGATCCCCCCAGAATGGCGCAGTTCACCGTAATCAATGGGAGAAAAATACCCAATGAATTGTAAAGGGACGGCGACAATTTTTCAATGACCATCTCTACCAATTGTACCATTGATGCAATTACAGCAATAAACAAGATGAGTCGCAAGAAAGTTAAGTCTTGACCCAAAATTCCATTTTCGGAAAGAAGAAAATTGCTGATCAGCCAATTTATCGGCATGGTAATGCCCAAGACAAAAATGACGGCTAGCCCCAGGCCAAAGGCAGTTTTTACTGTTTTTGATACGGCCAGGTACGAGCACATACCAAGAAAATAGGTGAGCACCATATTTTCAATAAAAGCCGACTTAATAAAGATATTTACAAGTTCCATGTTTCAGCTTTTAAGAGACATCTACCAATTTGGGATTCCAGGTACGGTGTATCCAGATAAAGATTCCGATGATAAACATCGCTGCGCAGGAGAGCACCATGAGATTATTATTCTGATACCAGCCAAGCCAAGAGATGGCCTCCGTGTCAAGCATGTAGTCAGCAGAAGGCCCAATTATTTTCCATTCGATCGGACTGCCGGCAAATAAACTTCCTTTTCCAAAAAGCTCACGGATCAGTGCCACAGCCAGTAAGATGCCCCCATAGCCCAGGCCATTGCCAATACCGTCTAAAAAAGATCGCCAAGGCCGATTGGCCATGGCAAATGCCTCCAGGCGACCCATCACGATACAGTTTGTAATAATCAACCCAATAAATACCGCCAGCTGCCGAGATACATCGTAGTCTACCGCACGCAAAGTGAGGTCAACCACGGTAACGAGCGTTGCGATAATCACCAACTGTACGATCATCCGTACCTGCTTCGGGATGCGATTTCTCAATAGTGAGGTAAAAAGACTGGAAAATGCGCACACAAAAATTACGGCAATCGCCATAATAAACGACGGCCAGACCAGCGTGGTCACGGCCAGCGCCGAGCAAATACCCAATACTTGCACCGTAATGGGATTATTGTCGTTGAGCGGATCCGTGATTAATTTGCGCTCTTTAGGCCCAAATAACGGCTCGCGTTTTTTTATTTCCGGTTTCTGAACTTCAGCGATTTCAGCCATTGCGGAATACTATTTTAATTGCTTGTTTTATTTGAAGATTGAACACTTTCTATGTAGGGCTCGTAATTTTTCAAACCACTATACAACATCTTACTTACTCCATCGCCAGTCACTGTCGCCCCACTGATACCATCGACCTCATGTTCGGGATCCTTAGCACCACCCTTCCGCACAGTGACTGAGACATACTCTCCGTCATCCTCGTAAATTTTCTTACCCACAAATTGTGCAGAAAAAGATGGATTGTCTTTAATTTCGGCTCCCAGTCCAGGAGTCTCACCTGCATGATCAAATGCAGCACCAGCTATCGTCGAAAAATCATCTTCGATAGCAATCGAGCCCCAGATGGCATCCCACAGACCACTCCCTCGTACAGAGAATATATACACTTTTCCCTTGGGAGAATTGAAGACATAAACGGGATACTGACGCTCTGCTTCAGGTTTGTCCTTCTCTTTGGCAAGTTCGATATCTTCTGCCAATACCCCCTCTATCTGATTGCCCTGATGGTCGATGACAATTTGCTGCACTTGCTGATCAAATATGTTGATTACTTCCTCATCCTCGAGATCTTTGGCCGGATTCTCCAGATAGCTTTCGATGGCAGTCAGGAGCGCCTTCTTATTGTAAATGGCTTCATTGCGCTCGTGAATATCTTTCAAGCCGGTAGCTAGCAATGCCAGGACCAAAGCGACCACCGTGGTCATAATGAGTACGAAAGTGTAGATGTATCTTTTACTATGCACGTTTCAATCTCTTTTTCATGTTTGCCTCGATCACATAGTGATCGATTAGTGGAGCAAACGTATTCATAAATAGGATCGCCAACATCCACCCTTCCGGATAGGCAGGATTGAGAATCCGTACGATTAGACCGACCATGCCAATCATGAAACCATAGATCCACTTACCGACATTGGTCGATGCTGCAGTGACCGGATCGGTCGCCATAAACACCATCGCAAAAAAGAAACTACCCATATATAGGTGGTAGTGCCAAGGCACTGCCATGAATGGAGTGGCTCCCCAACCGTTGAGGAGCATGCCGCATATTACGGCACCAAGTAGCATGCCCGCCATGATTCTCCAGCTGGCGATGCCCACGGCCAGTAAGATGATGGCACCGATAATGATGAGTGGTTTAGAGGTTTCACCAATTGATCCAGGTATTGCACCCCACAACATTTGTGACTCAGAGTACACTTGCGTCACTGCTTCCCATCCGCCCTGAAAAGCCAGCGAAAGCGGTGTCGCTCCAGTATATCCATCCACAACAGACGATACTGCGTCAAACCCATCGGCACCAAATAAACCAAAAAGCCAATTGCAGGCGTCGTGGTAGAGTCCATACTCGACGGGTGATCCAGGTGCGGTACTCGCTAGCCCTGATACCCACACTTCATCTCCCGAAATAGTTGTGGGATATGCGAAGAAGACAAAAACCCGGGCCAGCAATGCAATATTCCAAATATTCATCCCGGTTCCACCAAAAGCCTCCTTGCCAATCCATACTGCAAATGCAACCGCCAATACCAAAATCCAGATTGGAATATCGGGAGGCATGATCAATGGGATCAGCGCACCAGAAACCAAAAACCCTTCTTCGATGCTGTGCCCTTTCTTCCAGGCATAGAAAAATTCAATGCCCAATCCCACCACATTACTTATGATGAAGATCGGCAGCAATTTACCTAGCCCAAAAAACAGTTTGAGGTAAAATCCTTCCATAAAGGAAGTATGCTCGCCGATGGCCACGTAGTGCTGATGACCAATATTGTATGTACCAAACAAATAGCACAGCTGCAAGGCAATCACGACCAGCACCATGGTGCGCTTTAAGTCCATGCCATCTTTGATGTGCGTACCCCCATGGGTTACCTCATCTGGTGAATACAAGAAGGTGAAAAGCCCATCATACAGTGTATGTACGAAGGTGCCTTTCTTAGGCTCTATTTTTTTGACGAAATCCAACAACTTACTCATCTCCTAGCTTGCAGTTTTACCCTTGTTCGCGCATAAAATTTAATCCTTCTCTCAAAATATGCTGGAGAGGTTGTTTGGATGTGCAGGCAAATTCAGCCAATGCAACATCTTCTTCCGACAATTCGTAAATACCCAATCCTTCCATCCGCTCAAAATCATTTGCCAAAATTGCTTTCATCAAGTGCTGTGGATAGACATCCATCGGCAACATCGATTCGTACTGTCCGGTCACTACAAAAGCTCGCTCCTCTCCATGGGTATTTGTGGTTGGGGAGAGCGGCTCATTCGGAAAAAGGAAATTTGGAAAGCTACGCGAGACGCTTGGCCGGGCCTTAAATGGCAACAGCCATCCCAGGAGTTCATATTCGTGACCCTCAGAAATAATAGTGATCTGATCGGAAGTAAAATTTAAGAAGTGCTCTTCGTCCTTCTGCTCACCAGACAGTACATCGCCTGAGATGATACGCAGCCCATCCTGATTGGTTTGATCCTTTATCAAATCTGCAATCTTGGCTCCCTGGTAGGTTCTCACATAGTGTGGATCACTAAATCCGTCTCCGGTGAGAGCCACCACCCGTCGAGCATCATATTTGCGTTCTGTCAGGAGTTTGCCCAAGGTGATCACTTCCTGAACACCCAAGGTCCATGCTTTATCGACGTTGTTGACTGGAGCTACGTGGTGCATTTGTACACCCACATTGCCCGCCGGATGTGGTCCTGCGAAATAGTGCTTTGTTGCGTTAAAGTCAGCAAATGCCATAGGAGCCTCCGCTCCTCGACCGTCTAGTCCTAAATGAACGGTGCCTTCGGTCAATCTTGCCAGAAGATCCAATCCTTTTTGAAAGGCCACTTCTTGCCCCTTCAAGATCAGTGATTGGTCAGGTGCAAGAGGTGCAGAATCAAATGTGGATACGAAAATATTGGCGGGCGTTGAACTGGGGGCTGGTACGATATCATATGGACGTTGACGAAGCAGAGGCCAGCCACCTGTATCAAGTAAAAATTTGACTAAGTCTTCGCGCGATATCGAGGCAAGATCGATTTCGGGTATTTCTCGATAGCGTTGCTCAACATCGACCAAGATTACGACCTCCGTAATTGCTCTTTTACTGCCGCGATTGATTCCGACAACCTCTCCACTTACAGGAGCAACATAGCTGATCTCCGGTCTTTTTTTATCGAAAAATATGGGATCACCAGCTCGTACTTCAGCTCCCTCTTCCACCACCACCTTTGGGATGGGTGACATCCCAATAAAATTTGGTGGTTGTAAGGCAACCGTAGAAACCATTGCATCGCGTATCTCACTTCGGGCTTCACCCTTTAGCTTGATGTCATAACCTTCTTTCAAGCGTGTGAACGAGCCATCAACATAATCTGGACGCTTGTCACTAAACATCTTGAGGAATCCCCCCTGCTTGTCTTTGTCAAGATCATCAATCCCATATCTCCGTGCTTGCAATCCGAGTAAATTATCGCTCACTAACATAACGCCAGAGATAAATACCAGTGCAAGGAGTATGAAAAGTCCGACCGTAATAGTATTCTCAGATCCACTGGACTGCGCCATGATCGAGATGGTGGGAGAGGTCGTGAAAAGAAGTAAAAATAGGAGGCCAGGAAGGCTAAGTTTGCGCATTTTCGGAGACATAAATTCTTTAAAAAACCAACGGTCTGCTCAAAACAGGTGCGAAGATACGAAGCTTTTTTGGGAGAGCTTTGAGAGGAAGAGCACTGGCTTTTATTTAGATCTGATCTAAATAGATAAATGGTTTTCCTGCCTCCGCCAACTCATCCAACCGTATATGGCCAATGCTGTGTAGATGGAAAATAAGATAGCGATGAGAGGGAGGCCTCGCTCCAGATAGACAAAGACACAGATCAAATCAATCACGATCCAATACCCCCAGTTTTCGATCACTTTCATGGCCACGAGGTAGGTAGCGATGATGCTAAATGAAGTAGTAAATGCGTCCACGTAGGGAAGAGCCGCATCAAAAAGGCTCCAGAATCGGCCCAACAAAAAAGTGCCAATCAGGCCAACTGTCAGCAGCAAGAGATGACGCACAAGCGGTAGCGAGGTTACTTTGAGTACTCCTCCCTCCCCTACTTGGCGCCATTGCAACCAACCATAAATCGACATACCGAAGTAGAATACCTGTAGCGAAGCATCGGAGAATAAGCGCTCATCGACGCAAACGAAGAAAAGCAATGTCACACCTATGGCGCCCAATACCCAGCACCAAATATT
>CAJQNM010000068.1 GCA_905479665.1 uncultured Saprospiraceae bacterium | reverse complement strand
TAAAGGACACCGCCCCTCCACTAGTCATAAGATTTCCGTCCACCCAATCTTGCTCTATACCCATAAGATAGACATTTTCCGTCCCACCGTTCGCAGTCAGATTAAAGATGACGTCGAGGTTTTGCAACCCAAATATGGTATCTCCCACAATTGATTTCTTCGCTACAGAAAAACTAAGCAGGATATGATCACTTAGTATGGAGTCACTTTGCAATGTGGTCGGAGTGAGTGTAACAGTGGTAACACCAGTATTGGGATCTGTTACGGATGTGGTATCGAATCCTTCGGTTTCTGTTCTCATGAGAATATTCCACCCATATTCATCATCGACCAGAGGAGCTATGTAGGTCCAGATATGGTCGTTTGCCGAGGCGTCGCCATTTGTGCCATCATCAAACATGGGGGAGGCGGCTACCTTCCAAGACCCTTGCACAAATATATTTTCCAGCGTTTCACTGCCATCTTCAAAAAGGATAGTCACATCATGTTTATCAACCGAAACTCGATTTTCCACTGGGAGGGCCTCCGTCGCCCGAAGTGTCCCACCATATAAGCCATGCACCGAGCCACTTACGTATTGTACTGTGATCACTTCAAGACTGTCGACGACCGGTGCAGCCAGAGTTGCCAGCACGGTCTTTGAGATATGTGCATCAATGACACCAGCTGCAAGTGTGAGGGAGGCAATCTCGTAGGCCACATTTCCTTCAATTAAAAACTGTCCAGTCTCGAGAGACTGAGTTGCGATATATTGATCAAAGTGAATGAGGATACCACTTCCATCCAGCGTGGTCTGAGCATTGAGAATCGTGGGCGCCAGACGGGTACGATTCTCCAGCTGCATCATCTCGATCGCTTGGAGACTCCCACCATTTAGATCTTTTATGGACCCAGCGCTATAACTTATTTGAACATCTTCCCCTTCCGCAATGGGTGCAGCCAGGAAGACCCGTACTATTTTATTTAAACGACCCTCAATTTCGGCACCGATGACTTCTATGCGAGCTCCGTCCGCACTTAGGGTTAGTCCAGAATATTCAGTGACCGAGCTAGGCATCGGTTTAGAAAAATAAAGCAGGATCGATTGACCATTATTATCGACCACACCACGCTCGATCAGTGGTGGTACAGGCTCTGCTACCAGATGAATGGGTTTGATGAAGACCTCTCCGTAATTGCCGTTGCCATCATACGTTTTGACGTACTCATTCAAAATCCTCACCGAGTAATCACCATAGTCGGATTCCTTGACACTAGTGATTGGGAAGGTCATTTTTGTTTTGCCAAATTTGCTGAGCCCATCCTTAAACCACTGGTAAGTAATAAATTCCTCTTTCTCGCCCGCATCTGTGCAAATCATTTCGATGGAAGACCCGATGGGTGCCACGATTTCCATTTCATCACCCACATCAAACATATCTCTCATTTCCAATCCAAACTCCTGAGGATTGGGCGAAATGGTATAAAAGAAGTCAACAATTCTCTCGAGTATAGCAAATGACAGGCGTGAGTTATAGAGCCATTGCGTTCCCTCAAGTCTTCTCACCGCATCGGCAGTAAGAAAATCGAGATTGGGCATGTAATCGAAATTATTGTACCTCGTATTAAGCTTTCGAATGTCGGTACAATTCCGCAAGGCATCAGAAAGGCCTCCACCAAACCAGCATGCCTCAACATCGAGGTGCTGCAGGGAGGGATGATATATTTCGTCAGGTACAAGCTCCCACGTAAAACCATCATTTCCATTGATGCGAAATTGCTCTATGCCCGACAGGAGACCAATTTCACGTGGTACATATCCTTTCAATCTATTCTGGCCATCGGTGCGGCGCCCAATGACTGGCCAGAGCCAAGTGACCCGGTAGGTCGAGTCAGTCGAATTTAGCACAGGTCTTTTTTTCACCCGTACACCAAACCAATCCTTCGCGGGTCCATCAAACCATTTATTGAATTTGCCATCGTACATGGCTTGCCACTCAGAGGTTAAATTGTCAAAGCCAAAACTATCCTGGTTGGATATCCAATTTGGTCCGTCAGTCGCCCAGTAAAAGGCCACCAAAGCCAACGAATCCTGCTCTGCTAATTTGTAGTCCGCTTGTGCGGATAGATCAAGTGCCCAACATAGACACATCACAATAACCAGTAGAAAAGATGAAATCGTTTTATTTTTCATAGCATCTTACGGGTTCTAATTTTGCACGATGATATCACACTCCAGGACAAAAGACACTCCCTCATACCTCGCTATCGACGTCGGATGCATTCCGGTGATTATTAAGATTCCAGTTTTGAGTGAGTGCAAGGCATTGAGGTCTGTGAGAAAACCAATTGCGTCGCCAACCGAAAGTCCGGTCAGCTGAGATCTTCCCTCCGTTGCAATCGATGCATCAGCAGTCAATGCAAGCAGACTTGCTGGGCTCACCTGCGAAATATCTATATCAGCTGGATTAGGTAGTCTCTTAAACAGGGTGTTGTTTTCAATATTGAGTTCTAAATCTACTCTACTTGAGGCAGGAGCTGCAAGCACGGATTGCTTGGACTCTTGATCGTAGTAAAATACTAAGTCGATTTTTTCTTGCACCGCCACATTCTCTTCTGACAGTGTGCTGAAATTTGTCTTGATGTCTGGATAGACCGTGCCATCGACAGATGCAAAAGCATCGTAGAATATTTTATCCTTCGCATAGATTTTTTGGTCGGTATATGTATTGATGGAGGGGACCACTTCAATGGTCTTTTCGACAGATGTCTTTCCCGTTTCGCTAATTATAGTAAAGGTCAATCTTGATCGACGAATGTCATCGGGAATAATATAGTCATACTGTACCTTAAAAGAGCGAATGCCCTTTTTAATGGTACCGAAAATATGGTCCGCAAAGGGATCATCAAAATCTGGAGAATCTACATTATATCCGGATCCATTTTGCCCGCTGTTATTACTCTGCACAATGCACGAAGCGATATCACTATCGGATGTGACCGAAATTTGATAGGAGATGACCTCGCCAGCTGCTCCGATGTCACTAGCGATCGCATCGACGGAAAGTTGAGCATTGGATTGCGGGTAGTCTATTTCGATGCCCTCCATCACGATATCAGTGCACGAACTACCACCCAAAGTAAGCAGTAGTGTAAAAAATAATATTCTA
>CAJQNM010000067.1 GCA_905479665.1 uncultured Saprospiraceae bacterium | reverse complement strand
TGAAACCTTCTATTTGTCACAGTGAACTTCATTAAGTTCATATTGGCATCTATCGCAATACGACCATCAGAACTGGAAAGCAATTGGATCTCCAGCTGATCCAATAAATCTTTCGCAGTTTCTTGATTACCAGATCTAATGATGACATCGACCTCCTGGCGAATGATATCTTTATCCCAAGTTTCAATGATATAATCCTTATTGATATATAGTCGATCCTTATTGTTGCTTCCTTTTATGATGTAGCCATATTTCGTATTCGATCTATGTGCGTTAGCACCATCAATTTGTATAGTCAAAGAGCTAGGCACATTGGTCGAAACCGTCAGTCCATCAGAAGTGGCTACTTCCTTTGTAAATGTCCTGGTGTATTTCTGAGCGCTAGCATCGATAGAAAAGCATATGCATAATAGCACTATAGATAGTCTATTCCATTCGACAATAAATGCCGCAAGAAAACCTCCTCTGTCTATACAACTTATAAAAGTCCTAACCCTATATTGGCAAACCCACTTGCTTGTCATTGCTCGGGAATTTATGTTCATAATAATTTACTTTATTGATCTCTTGCTGAATCCGATCCAGTAAGTCGATCTTAGATCGGTAATAATTCAATAATTGATCACCGATGAATGATTGATACCCATTGTCCTCTACATATTTTAGATAGACTAGGTATTGTTCATCTAAATATTTCAATTGCTGGAGCAAGACTTCAAAGTCTTCCACCTGCTTCGAGGGTATCTTGGCCTTAGATAATGTCCTCTTTCTATTATGGACCCGCTGGGCAAACTGGTGTGATTGAAATCCGTATACTTCGATCAATTCCTTTTCTATACGCGATGACTGATTGAACCACTGCCCACGAAAGATGAAAGCACCCAATAGGACAACCGCCGCTACAGAAACAATTTTCAGATACAAGGATTTTCGTCGCTCCTTGGACTTCAGAACCTCGTTTTCTATGGCTAACCAGATCTTTGGATTCACAGCACTCGGCTCGAGTTGGTCCTTATTATCTGCGATATATTTTTCTAATTCAGTCATTGCATTCTCGGGTCAATTTATCTCGCAATAGTTTTAAAGCATATCGATATTGGCTCTTGGATGTGGAAACAGAAATATTCAATAGCTCGGCTATTTCTTTATGCCTATACTCATCCAATAGGTATAGAGAAAACACTTGCCGGCAGCCTTCAGGAAGCTCTTGTATTACCTTTTGCAAGTCTGCGAAAGAACATGCCAGGGGCAATATTTCATCTTCTTGTGGGACATCAATGGCCAATTCTACTTCCTTAAAATGCATCCTTCTCTTTATGCTTGAGAGACTCTTATTGATTACTATCCTTTTCAACCAATCACCATACTTACAATCATCCTTCAACTGATCGATCTTCTGAAAAGCATCTAAGAAGGCCTCTTGTAGAATATCTTCAGACCCCTGCAGGTCATTTGTGATCCGATAGCTGGTCGCTAACATCTCCTTGGAGTACCGCTCATACAGCGCACGCATAGCACTGATGTCCTTCCTTCTAATACGACTGACTGCTAATATCAATTCATTTTCAAAATGCCTCATATACACATGGTGTAGTGCCGATACACATTAGAACGAGCATAGACGTATGCGACATTCTCATTAGTAATCGGTATGATTGTATATTTCCCTGAGGATCCAATATGTGCAGTTAGCGAATGGTTTCATTATTAAGACAGCCAAATTGGCAAAAGGACGTAAATGTGGGTAGATTTCTTTTTGCGCCACAGACTAAACGATACAACATGTAAGTCTAGATCAGTGGAAGCTTATGATACTTTTACTCAGCTAGGCGTAGATGAAAAGAGTTACAACACGGGCCACAAGTATTTGACCATTTGCAGTGACATGGAGAGCAGAAGAGTGATCCTTGACTACAAGCCTCGCCGCTTACACTCCTCACTGACCAATTGATACTCGCGACTAAACTCTCCTTCTACTGCGGTATTTTCTCGTGCTCTGCGCGTGAGGTAAGGGACAATTTCTTTCACAGGACCATACACCACATATTTAGCCACATTATATCCATTTGCTGCTAGATTAAATGTGATGTGATCGCTCATGCCGTAGAGCTGACAAAAATTTAAATTGGGATGATTGCGCGGCATTTTTCTTGAACCAATTATTTCTGCTTGCAGGAGGCAGCTCTCCATATTGTGGGTGGCCGCACACGAAGCCAAGATTTCGTAGTGGTCAAGACAGTACCTTACCGCACGGTTATAATCACTATCCGTGGCAGCTTTTGTCTGGTGAATGGGTGACGTATAGCCCATTTCATTCGCACGCTCCCGTTCTTTTTCCATGTAGGCCCCACGCACTAATTTCGCCCCTAAAAAATATCCTTTTTCTTGCGCGACCTGATGTGATGAAATGAGAAAATCATATCTGTCATGGCGGTACATTTGAAAGGTGTTGTATACAATGGGCTGCTCACCATTGTAGCGCTGCATCATAAGGATTACGATCTCATCGATGGCATCTTGCATCCATGACTCTTCTGCATCAATAAATATGTGTACACCGTGCGCCTGGCCCAACTTGCAAATCGCATCGACCCGATCTACTGCACGCTCATACAGCGCTTGCTGAGCACCATTCAGTTCGCCTGCTTGCTTGCCCTGCAGCAACTCATTTTTGGAAAGTGCACTGACCTTGATCCCGACCACGGGTACACTCTCCCGGCTGGAGGCAAACGCCACAGCTTGCAGAAACTGATCTCGAGCCTCATCCAGATCAGCTTCATCAGTGCGGCCCTCCGCACCATAGTCGAGCACGGTAAGTGTCTTGGTTTGCCAAAGTCGGTCGATATTGTCTTGGCTTTCTGGCAGGTTTTCACCACCGACAAATTGCTCAAAAATGGTATAACGTACCAGCTTGCGAGCAAGTGGAAATCTATACCGAACGGCGACTATACCCAAACTGGAGAGGATATCTACCAGCCATTTTTTATTCATGAAGGCAAAGAGGCGAGCAGACTTCTTGAGCTCGGCGTCTGTCTTGTGGGAAAAGGCAATTTCTGTATTCGAAAAATCGACAAATTCGTTTTTCATCAATCCCAATTATTCATCCTCTTGATTCCAAATTGACCATGAAGCTTCTGCCTGGAGCATGAGCATTTCAGATCCATTTTTAGTCTGGGCACCCAGGTTGAGTCCCTTCTGCAGAAAGGAGGTAACCTCAGGATTATAGATGAGATCGTAAAGATAGTGATGCTCACCAAGTTGGTCGTATCTCAGATCTGGGCGATGGTCCAAATGAGGTGCCATACCCAGCGGAGTGGTATTGATAATCAATGCGAAATCCTGCAAATGCAGACCCTGAAGTTGCTCATAGCTGATCGCATCCTCACTGGCCTGGCGAGATACAGATTGAAACGGAATGTCCATCTGGCTAAGCACAAAGCGCACAGCCTTGCTAGCTCCTCCAGTACCCAGCACAAGTGCATTGAGATCAGTGGTTTCCTTTAAGAAATGCCGCAAGGAATCACGAAAGCCAGGGATGTCGGTGTTGTATCCCTTCATGGCGCCACTTTTTTTCAAGAGCAAGGTATTTACTGCTCCTATTTCCGCCGCTTCAGCATCTAGTTCGTCGCAAAATTGCAACACTTCTACCTTGTATGGTATGGTGACGTTGAGCCCGCGCAGCTGTTCATTCTCGGCAATTACACTGGGCAGCATATTGATATCATCGATCGGATAATTGTCGTAGCGGCAATCTTCCAGGTCTTGCTCCGCAAATTTTTTGGTGAAATAGGGTTGTGAAAACGAGTGCCCCAAGGGATATCCAATAAGTCCGAACTGCCTCAATCTTTAATGCTTATGATCGATGAATGTAAAAAATATCAAAATGTGATGCGCTGACAAAATGTCACTCCAGCCAATTTATCCTTATCTTTGTAGACCATCGTCAGTAAAATATGAGTGTACAGGAAGTATTAGTCGATCGACAGGGGGAGGTTCTGGTGCAGAGCTCTTCACCAAGCTCTCATGGCAAGCGATTTTACATCGAAAGCTACGGCTGCGCAATGAATTTTAGCGACAGCGAGATTGTCGCCTCAATCCTACAGGAAGAATCATTTAGTGCCACCACCGACCTGGAGCAAGCTGATTTAATCTTGATCAATACTTGCTCGATCAGAGAGAAGGCAGAAGAAAATGTGCGCCAACGCTTACGCGTCTTTGAGAAAATCAAAAAGAGAAAACCAGGTACGCTCGTGGGTGTATTGGGATGCATGGCCGAGCGGCTCAAGGAAAAACTACTAGAAGAGGAAAAGCTGGTTGATATCGTGGTTGGCCCTGATGCCTATCGGGACCTACCCAAGTTGATCGGTACGGCTAGTGACGGCGAGAAAGGGGTCAACGTATTTCTCTCTCGAGAAGAAACCTATGCCGACATCAGTCCTGTACGGCTAGATAGCAACGGAGTGACAGCCTTTATATCAATCATGCGTGGCTGTGATAATATGTGCTCCTTTTGCGTGGTACCCTACACTCGCGGACGAGAGCGGAGTCGTGATCCATATTCGATTATTGCAGAAGCCAGCGACCTTTTCTCTAGAGGCTACCGGGATGTGACCCTGCTCGGCCAGAATGTCGACTCGTACAAATGGAGCAGTCCAGATGAAACAGAAAAAGTCAATTTCGCCGACCTCCTTAGACGTACGGCAGCAGTAGATCCACTCCTTCGGATTCGGTTTTCAACCAGCCATCCGAAAGACATCACTGACGAGGTGCTGCATACCATCGCTGCTCATCGCAACATCTGCAACTATATTCACTTGCCGGTGCAATCGGGATCGAGTATCGTCCTCAAACGGATGAACCGAACGTACGATCGCGAGTGGTACCGTGAGCGCGTAGAGCGCATCCGTACACTGTTGCCGGATTGTGCCATCTCATCTGATATCATAGCAGGCTTTTGTGGGGAGACCGAGGAAGACCATCGGGAGACATTGGAGATGATCAGATTTGCCGATTACAGCATGTCATACATGTTTTATTATTCAGAGCGGCCGGGCACGCTGGCCGCAAAAAAATATCCCGACGATATTCCTTATGATACCAAGAAGCGGCGACTGCAGGAGATTGTCGATTGTCAATTAGAGATCTCATTGCGGCACAATCAGGCCGATATCGGGAAGACCTTTGAAGTGCTCATTGAAGGCAATTCGAAAAAATCGGACGCGTACTTCAAGGGCCGAAACTCACAAAATAAGATGGTTGTATTTCCCAAAAGAGAAGACCTCAAAGTGGGTGATTACGTCATGGTAAAGGTGCTAGATGCAACCAGTGCAACTTTAAAAGGAGAGATCACCGCATGAAGAATATCGATGCCATCAAGCAGCGCTACGGCATCATTGGTCGGTCTCTTGGGCTGGAAAATGCCCTGAAGACTGCCCTTCGGGTAGCACCGACGGAGCTGAGCGTATTGATCTCGGGCGAAAGCGGTGTCGGGAAAGAGGCATTTTCTAAAATAATCCACGATCAGAGTCCACGTAAGCACGAATCTGCCATCGCGATAAACTGTGGTGCGATCCCAGAAGGCACCATCAACTCAGAGCTCTTTGGGCATGAAAAGGGAGCGTACACCGGGGCAACAAATGAGCGTAAGGGATACTTCGAGACCGTAAATGGAGGCACCATTTTCCTGGATGAAATTGGTGAGATGCCGCTCGATACCCAAGCCTTCTTATTGCGGATTCTCGAGAGTGGGGAATATTTGCGGGTTGGATCTTCAAAGGTTCTAAAAACTGATGTGCGAGTCATCGCGGCCACAAATGTTGATCTCCAAGAGCGAGTTGCGCATGGTCGATTTCGACAAGACCTATACTATCGCCTCAGCACGGTCCCAATCAAGGTGCCTGCCCTGCGCGAGCGTCGTGAAGACATCTA
>CAJQNM010000066.1 GCA_905479665.1 uncultured Saprospiraceae bacterium | reverse complement strand
TGGGTCGAGTGATTTTCAAGGGTTGCACCGGGTGAAGAGACGTCACCAGGTATAAATAAATCAAAGCTTCCAGCTTTCGAACTCAGTCCCTTAGGGATGCAAGTCACGTTTTTAATTTTTCGAAATTCTCTGGATAGTTTGCTGTATATATTTGATTGCGGCTCGAATGCGTAACACATTCCCTTAGCACCAATCTGTCTATGGAACCAGTATGTATATCCACCTTTGTGTGCACCTACATCAACCACGACATCACCTTTTCTGACGTTGCTGATCAGAAAAGAGAGTTCCTGGGGATCGAGCTTATATCTATATCTGAGCGCACGATAGTAAGTCTTTGGTGAAATCATAAATAAAGGTCAGGTCGT
The DNA here is from genome assembly GCA_905479665.1 of uncultured Saprospiraceae bacterium. Classification (GTDB taxonomy): domain Bacteria; phylum Bacteroidota; class Bacteroidia; order Chitinophagales; family Saprospiraceae; genus CAJQNM01. The sequence goes on along the minus strand of CAJQNM010000066.1, from coordinate 7,786 downwards.
ATTATTCCTTGCAAAGATACAATTGCATCAGCTACCGCCCTCAAGTTGGTTTGTAGTCGGTGCAAATTCCTATGTTTTCTGACCAGTCTTCAAGTCCTTTAGATTTTTTGGCAAGACATTTCTTGTGTCTTCCATCTGCGATTGAGCTATTCGCAGGCAGCGTGTCTTGGTGGCATAGACTACACATGACATGTCTGGTAGCGAGCATTATTCAGGGTAGCATCTCTTAAAAACAACTCAGGATTTCAACTCAGATACTGGAGAGACATGTCATGTGTCTTCGATCTTCTAATGCGAGTCTCCTCAAGGTGAGATTTGGATCAGTCAAAAAATTGATCCAGGATAAGAAATCAGTGTGCCCCCGCTTAAGCTGCCATCTCGTACTCAGAAATGACATGATAAGTTTAACTTAGCGGGACACCATACCATCAAACTCTTATGACAAATCCGCAATTAGATCTTGCTGAAGAATTTGTCTTGCATACTGGCAAGAATATCTTTCTCACTGGGAGAGCTGGCACTGGTAAAACCACCTTTCTCCATAATGTGCTGGAAAAGACAGAGAAGAGTTATATGGTGGTTGCACCCACGGGAGTTGCAGCGATAAATGCTGGTGGCACGACGATCCATTCCTTATTTCACTTGCCACTCACAGCCTTTACTCCCAATAGTGACCCCACAGACTTTAACATAGCGACCAATCGATATGGTCTCGCCCGGCACATTAGGTACGGCAAGGACAAAGCGAAATTGTTCCGTCAACTAGACCTGCTGGTCATTGATGAGATTAGTATGGTGCGGGTAGATATCCTGGATGCCATCGATTACGCTCTGCGGCGAGGCCGGCGCATCGATCGGCCCTTTGGCGGCGTACAGCTCTTGGTCATTGGTGATCTATTTCAACTGGCACCCGTAGTACGTCCGGAGGTTTGGCGAATCCTGCAAGCCTATTATCCGGGCCCTTATTTTTTTGATGCCATTGGGTGGAGAGAAAGTAAACCCATCACCATAGAACTGACGAAAATATACCGACAGAAAAACCAAACGTTTATTGAGATTCTCAATCGAATGCGCCAGGGGCAAACCAACGCCGAGGACGTCACCATACTCAATGAAAAATACCAGCCCACTTTTGATGCCGTTGGTAAAAAGTACATCACACTGAGTACGCACAATCGTAAAGTCAACGCGATCAATCAGCAGCAAATGAAGGCGCTCACGAGCAAGGCCCGGGTTTTTCCGGCCGAGATCGAAGGTGAGTTTAACGAACATGCATACCCTGCTGAGGAAAAACTAGAGTTGAAGGAAGGCGCTCAGGTTATGTTTATTCGCAACGACCCCAATGGTCTTTTTTACAATGGTAAAATTGTCGAGGTAAGCAACATGTTTGAAGACTCGATCGAGGTGCGTACCGAGGATGGTCATGTGCTTGCGGTCGAGCGAATGGAATGGCCTAATAAAAAATATACCCTCGACAAAGAAACCCAGGAAATAGATGAAAAAATAATTGGTAGTTTTTCACAATTTCCTCTGCGCTTGGCTTGGGCGATCACGGTTCATAAAAGTCAGGGACTCACTTTTGAGAAAATGGCAGTCGACCTTGGTGAGACCTTTGCGCCTGGACAGGCCTACGTGGCACTGAGTCGATGCACTTCACTAGACGGACTTGTCCTGCTGAGCAAGATGCGTACGGATAATGTCTCAGTGAGTAATAAGATTGTGCAGTTTCACGATCGAGCTCGGCAGAATGATGGCATCGAGTCGGTGCTTAAAGAGGCCAAAATGCGCTTTGCAAGCGAGCGGCTTCGCCAAGCGTTTGACTTTGGTGAGTTGAGGCAGCAATGTCTCGATTGGCATCTGGATGCGAAGGAAAGAGATCTACCGAAAAAGAGCGAGGTCTTGAAAATGGTGAAGGGGATCTGCAGTGAGCTCGAGGAGTTGGCACGGATCGGCCAGAATTTTCAACGTGAGCTGCATCTTTTGGCTGTGGAGTTTCAGGCCTCCGAGAATCTGGCCCCATTGCGCGAGCGCATCGGCAAGGCAGTGCCTTATTTTTCTGACCGATTATTCGAAAAAGTAATATTGCCTACCCATCAGCACTTGCAAGAATTTTCCTTTAAGAGTAGGGTAAAGAAATACCTGCGTGACGTAGAGGATACGCAGAAGAGCATGTGGGCCTCACTTCAACAGATGTATCAGACCTCGCTGCAAGGAGAAAAACTATTCTTGGGTAAGGAAAAATACGATCAGAAAAATTTACCAAGTAAGCAAGGTAAAAGTACCGCGAAGAAATCGGCCAAAGGAGCAACCTACGAAGACACTTTCGAGCTGCATGTGACCGGCAAGAGCATTCTCGAAATTGCTGAGATTCGCAGTCTGGCCGTGGGCACCATCGAATCGCACATGGCAAAATTAATTGGTGAGGGTCGACTGGAAATATCTGATTTTTTCAGCCAGGAGGAACTAGAGAGATTAACACCGATCATGCGTGAGCGGGAAGAGGCCAGCCTTACTGAGCTTAAAAAGGAGTTTGGCTTAGGCGATAGTTACGGAAGACTACGTATGGTAAGGAAGTGGCTGCAGAGTCCTAAATTTCTTTCTGGCGAACAGAGTAATAAATAAGCAAAAGACGCTTCCAATTACCAACTCATTCCAGGGGTGCTTTCGCCCCTTGGAATTCACGAACAAGTGGTTGAAACCGCCTTGGACAGAGTCACTGATTTTCAAATTTCTTTCTGGCGAACGGAGTAATAAATAAGCAAAAGGCGCTTTCAATTACCAACTCATTCCAAGGGTGCTTTAGCCCCTTGGAATTTACGAACAAGTGGTTGAAACCGCCTTGGACAGAGTCACTGATTTTCAAATTTATTTCTGGCGAACAGAGTAATAAATAAGCAAAAGACGCTTCCAATTACCAACTCATTCCAAGGGTGCTTTAGTCCCTTGCAATTCGCGAACAAGTGGTTGAAACCGCCTTGGAATGAGTAGGGCCTATCTGATTGGAGGACTTTAATTTTAATCTTCCAGCCAACGGGATAAAAAAACATCATAGACACGATAGAAAGGCTTTTCTTTTTTATTCAGATACTCTTGGTAAATCATTTCTGATGTGAGGAGAAAGTTTAGAGATCGTTGTACTGTGCTCGCTGCACCTAGGTTATGCTTCTTCAAAAAAGCCTTGGCAGTAGGTGCTTGAATTTGAGTCTCTTTGGCGATGGCGACGAGTAGTTTCCACTGGGGACTCGTCATTAGGTTGCGATAGTTTAAAAATACGGACTGATTGTCAAGCAGGATCTGATTTTTTATTTGTTCTACTGCTTGTCTGTTGAGGGTTGGTGCAAGTGTCCACAATCGATGGAAATACCAGTGCGTGTAATGGGTGTGGCGCATAGTCCAGTCGAGGCCATCGTTGATGATGTCGTCATTGATTTTACGACCCTCCTTTGCATAGTGACGACGAATAAATTTTGCATACGACGTATCTGATATGCGATCAAGTGATATGAGTTGGGTGGATCTATATAAGGCATGTTTGGGAGATGTCATTAATTCCAATAGCATATTGCGCTGACTGCCCGAGAAAATAAAAACCAAATTTGGATACTGTTGTAGGAATCGACGCAATGTCGCCGGAATTGTTTTAATATCAAAGTTATTGACCTGTTGAAACTCATCTATTGCGATAACAAAAGTTTTTTTCTCCTTTGCAATAAAGGAAAAGACAGTATCCAGGCTGAATTGAATGTCCGGTTCATTTCGAATATCTAATGCCAACGATGGAGCTCCAGATAGCGTGTCTACCGAGAACACAGGCCGATACTTGCCAAAATATTTAGTTGCTTTTTTAATAAACCCCTCTTTAGATTGCTCCAGCGACGCAATCATCGCAGAGCTCAATGAATTAGCAAAATCAGCGGCGTTTGTCAGATCGAGTATGTCCAGGTAAATGAGATGGTGATTGCGTTTCCGTTGTAATTTGTAGAAGACATGCTTAATCAAAGCGGTCTTGCCCATTCTCCTGATTGAGTGTAGAGTTATGCTTCGATGTTGCTCAATGGCGTCTATGATCTCAGCTGTTTCCTCTTCACGATTGCAGAAATAGGCGGGAGATCGGTAGTGGTTGAGGACGAAAGGGTTTAATGACATAGTGCCAAAGATAGGAGAATAGTTTTTGTTACGCAAATTGCGTAACGCAAATTGCGTAACGCATTTTGCGGTATGATGTGCAGTATTACTCATGAGGCAATTTGCGATTGAAATACTGGAGGAAGAAAGGAGAACTGCGCGAGGAATTCAGGGAAGGCTTCAGGCGTAATTCTAAATTTATAAACTCAGGATCTCATCAGCTGGTATAAATTGAATTTTGTAGGTTCTCATGCCTGGGTTTAAGCTGATGTACCGCGGCTCGATCAACTAAATGCATGCACGAAAGTATGATTAGCCTTGAAAATACCTAGATGCATCTATCTATTTTCAAGGATAATCCCAATTAATGCAGTGGGTTTTCGTCGCGAAAGTCAAAAAACCAATGAAATCAAGGGCTCCACTGTGATTTTGCCTCGCAATCGTAGGCATTCTTACGGTGAGAAGGAAAATTGCAGGACGTCCTTGAGTTCGAGGGTATTTTGGCTTGTAGTAGATAATCTAATGCATAAATTGGGTTAAACACAGATCTTTCAGATGAAGAATTACAGCATTATCATCGGCGCAGGTCCTGCCGGTTTAGCGACTGCCGGGCGACTCCGTCAAGCAGGAAAAGATTTCGTCGTGCTGGAAAGAAGTGAACAAGTGGGTCACCTGTGGCATCTGCACTACGACCGTTTGTGCCTGCACACCGTCAAGCAGCTCAGTGAGTTACCTGGCCTTCCTTATCCAGATCACTACCCCACGTATGTTTCCAGATCCCAGCTGTGTGACTACTTTACTGCTTACGCCAAACAATTTGCGATTGAGCCCATCTTTAAAGTTGAGGTGAGCTCGATCAGTCCCAACACCGATGGTCTGCGCTGGACAGTCGTTGCTTCTGATGGTCGTGAATGGAGTTCAGACCACGTCGTCGTCTGTAGTGGCCTCAACCGAGTACCGAATACTCCCTCTTGGGAAGGTCAGGAACAGTTTTCCGGTTCGATCGAGCATAGTAGAGCGTATAAAAATCCATCTACGTACCAGGATAAAAAGGTGCTGGTCGTGGGCATGGGCAACACCGGGGCAGAAATAGCCCTTGATCTAGCCGAGAAAGGTGTTGATGTGGCGATCTCGGTACGCGGTGCAGTCAATATAGTGCCCAGGGATATCAATGGTCGACCCACGCAATTAACTGGAAAACAACTGGAAAAACTCCCTTTTGGACTGGGGGATTGGCTCGGTAATCAAATACGCAGATTTGTAATCGGAGACCTGAGAAAATATGGCCTTAAAACCAAGAAGATTTCTCCACTGCAACAACTCAAAGAAACCGGTATGACACCCGTGATCGACATTGGCACAGTGGCAATGATCAAGAGCGGAAAAATTAAAGTGCTTCCAGACGTTCGTTCTTTCGAAGGTGACAACGTTATCTTTTCAGATGGTTCTAAGCAGCCATACGATGCTGTGATTCTGGCTACTGGTTACCGAGCAAACCTGGCTGACTTTCTCACCGGCCTTGATCCCATCCTGGATCGCTATGACCTTCCTAAAACACCTTCTCCAGAGGGAGATTTGGCAGGCATCCATTTTGTTGGCTTTGACAACTACAAATTAGGTGGTTTACTCGGCACTATTTATACCGACTCCGAGACCGTATGCGAATCCATCTGCAAGGCAACTCCTCCGCAATCTGCATGAAAAGGTCGGACCTCGTAATTTTATTTTTTTCGTGAACGCACATGCAGACTACCGTTGGCTAGAAGATCCGCAGGTTTTCACCGTAGGGCAAAATGAACCCCACAGTTTTCTCATTCCTTATCGCAATCTCGACGAAGCCCTCAGGTTCGATTTTTACGGGTCCACCTACTGCCACATGTTGGCCAAGAAATGGAAATTTATGTGGGCCGAGTCCCGTCATAATCTTCCGAAAAATGCCGTCGATGCAAAATATTCAGATCTAGATTGGCCTACCATTTCGGTACCAGCCAATTGGCAACTCGAAGGTTACGGAGTGCCCATCTACGTAAATGATCGGTACGAGTTTGAAAAAGATCCTCCGCACGTACCAGAAAATAATGAAGTGGGTGTCTACAAGACCACCTTTGATCTCCCGCAGGGTTGGGAAGAACGACGCACCATGATCACCTTCGGCGCTGTGCGGGCAGCCAGCTACTTCTGGCTCAATGGTGTATTTCTTGGGTACAATCAAGATTCTCGTACGGAGATCGAATTTGACCTATCGAAAGCAATTCAGAAAAAAGGCAATGAGCTCACCGTCCAGGTCTTCCGGTGGTGCGATGGGTCCTATTTGGAGTGTCAAGATTTTTGGCGATTATCCGGAATAGAACGTGAAGTCTTTCTTTGGTCGGCACCTCAAATGCATGTGCAAGATTTCAATTTTCGTCCTGGATGGGATCAAGAAAAAGGAGGTTTTTTTGAATTGGACTGTTTCATTGAAAATCATCAAAATAATCCAGGAAACAATCCGACGGAATTGCACTGGCAACTCTGGGATGATGCTGTTTTAATTAAAAATCAATTTCAATTAATAAATCAAAAAGAGAAAAATCAAACACAATCATTCTTTCAAGACTCCTTAGGAATAAAACCATGGAATCATGAAGAACCAAAAATGTATGGTCTCATACTACAGATAAAAAGAGGCGATCAGATCATCGAGACGTTAAGCCGTAAGGTCGGCTTTCGATTGGTTGAGGTCTCTGATGGTAAACTTTGTCTGAACGGAAAACCCCTCCTGATCAAAGGTGTAAATCGCCACGAGCATGATGAGGTCACTGGCCATGTAATCACGGAAGAGAACATGCGAGCGGATCTGCGACTCATGCAAGAATACAACATCAACGCGGTGCGCAACAGTCACTATCCCAATCATCGACGCTGGTACGAACTTTGCGATGAGGCGGGTATGCTGCTCGTCGACGAAGCCAACATCGAAAGCCATGGAATGGGCTACACCGAGGAAAGTCTGGCAAAAGATCCGGCCTGGCAAGAGGCTCACCTGGATCGTCTCAAACGAATGTACGCGCGCAGTAAAAATCATGCTTCTGTCATCATATGGTCACTCGGCAATGAAGCAGGCGACGGCATCAACTTCATCCAGGCGGCAGCATGGCTCCGTGCCCAAGACCAGACCAGACCGATTCAGTATGAGCAGGCCGGCACATTAGATCACACAGATATTTTTTGCCCGATGTACCCCTCGGTGGCCACGATCGAAGAGTACGCTAAAACTCATCCGCCCAAGCCGCTCATCATGTGTGAGTATGCGCATGCCATGGGCAATAGCCTAGGTAATTTTACGGACTACTGGCAAGTCATCCTTAAATATTCTGCGCTCCAGGGCGGTTTTATTTGGGACTGGATGGATCAGGGATTGCGAGCGCCCGACGATGAAATAAGGTGCTGGAAATATGGTGGTGATTTTGGGCCTCCAGATACCCCAAGCGATGCCAACTTTTGCATCAATGGTTTATTATTTCCTGATCGAAGCCCACACCCCATGCTTGCCGAAGTACACAAGGTCTACCAGCCCTTTACATTCCAGTGCAAGCACACCGGTGAATTACTCATTACGAGTCAGTATTTATTTAGCCCAAAGCAGGTGTCACTAAAGATCCGATGTTGGAATCGCCAAGCC
>CAJQNM010000065.1 GCA_905479665.1 uncultured Saprospiraceae bacterium | reverse complement strand
ATATCCAGCTTCCTTAAATATTTCGGCAATGGTCGTTTCGTCCAGATCAAGTCGCTCGCCTCCAGCCGAGGTCGAATATACTCCACCGCGCTGGTGGTAGCGTCCGGTCAATAATTCCGCACGGGTGGGAGAGCAAACAGGGCAGACATAAAAATGCTCAAACGAAGCCGACTCGGCACCCATCGCATCAATATTGGGAGTGCTCAGATTACTATTGCCATTCATACTGAGGTCGCCCCAACCTTGATCGTCAGTCATGATCAGAATAATATTGGGTTGTTTTTTATCAATATTTATATGAGAAGCACATGACAGGGAAAATGCAAACACTATTAGTATGGATAAACTGTTTTTATTGACACAGAGCATATTAGATCACTTGTGAATCACGATCCCGCGACTCTTGAGTCCGCGAGGACTCGGAGCAAGCAGAAATTATTTATCTATCCGAATTTAATGCGGATAATTTAGAGCTGTCGTAGTGAGGAAAACCCATGCATTCTTCTACGACGGCTTATAATATTTGTTTAGTTCGGAAAGAAGTTGTCCCCCCCTTTTAGGTTCTTTAAGAATTAAATCATCAAGCTCCGTGCCATCCTCTGCCATGTTGTAAAGCTCCCAGTCATCGGCATTTTGCCTCACCAATTTCCAGTCACCGTCACGATACATGCGAAATCGGTCGGTATTGCCCGATATGTAAGGGTGACTGGTTGTCGTCACTTCCCCTCTAAATATGGGCATCATCGATGCACCATCAAGGGGCTGGGTGGGTGCGCCTGCTTTTTGATTTGGATAGCTCGTACCCGCCATCTCGAGCACGGTGGGATATAAGTCTACCAAGTGAGCAGGACCATCTACGATCTGATTGGGTTGAATAACCTCTGGCCAGTGCGCAATGAAATGCGTATTTGATCCGCCTTCGTGACCATTTTGCTTGTACAGACGATAGGGCGTATTCCCAACATTGGCCCAAGCAGCCGAAAGACATCGATAACTCTCGGCAGGTCCGGGCGGAATGTCAAAATCGACATTGCTATCAAAGGGACATGAGCCATTGTCGCTAAAAAAGACAATCAAAGTATTGTCCAGTTCGCCAGCTTTTTCCAATCGATCGATGACCCGACCTATGTTCTGATCCATGCGATCGATCATGGCGGCAAATACGGCCATCTCTAAATCCTTCTTGTCTTTCTCTTCTTCACTCATCGAATCCCAGGAATAGTACAGTGGAAATTTATCGCGTATCTCATCCCATCCTCCCGGATGCCCCCGAAATCGATTGGTATTTCCTTCAGCAGGTGAAAGCTCTACGTCTGGATGCAGAATCTGCATTTCCTTCATACGAGCAAAACGCTCGGCACGCACTTCATCCCACCCCGCGCGGTACTTGCCTCGATAGCGAGCGATATCTTCCGGTCGAGCTTGCAAAGGGTAATGCGCGGCATGATAAGGCAGCAGCAAGAAAAATGGGTCCTCCCGATCGACCATTGTATCTAGATACCGAATAGCGTAGTCGGTGATAAAATCTGTTTTGTACTTAGGAAGAATATCGGCCTCAATTTCTTCGTGAGCAAGCTTGCGACCGTTGAGGTAGAAGGGCCGCTGAAATGAATCGACCGGAGGAACAAAATATTCCGTTGTCGCCCAAAAGGTGAGTGCATTCTCGAATGTCTCGGCAAAGTAGCAGTCCTGAGGCACCCATGAATCAAAATGCTCCTTGCCACTCATCATGGCAGAGTATCCTGACTCACGCAGCAGCTTCACGAAAGAGACGGACTGCTCACCTCCCTCATAGAGACCCGTAATTAGAGAAGACCTCGTGGGATTGCATTTGGCCATATTGTAAAATGTGCGCAAACGCATCCCGCCTGTAGCCAGGCGATCTAGATGGGGCGTGTTAATTTCCGCCCCATAGCAGCCGATGTCAGAGTATCCGACATCGTCGGCAATGATCATCACGATATTGGGTCGGTCAGGCTTCTCGTGGGAAGGTGGAGAAGTAGTGGAAGTACAACTCGCAATGAATAAGGGAAGGAAAATGAAGAGATAAAAGTAAAACGTATTTATACGTTTATCTCCGATTGAAGCGTGGATGTCTTGCATTGAGATTTTATATATTATAAAATATAATTATATTTAATATATTGATTAACAAACGTATGTCTGCTACTAATATTCGGAATATTAGATGATTACTCAGCCATCCCGTAGTTGGGATTGGCCTTCGGAAATTGCGCCCCTGAACTCGTTTGCAACTCCCGCAGTCTAGCTTTTAGCACTTGAACCAATTCAGGATTTCCCTCCGCCAAGTTGTTTCTCTCGCCGGGATCTGAGGCGAGATCATAAAGTTCGTAAGTCTCGTCCTCGTAAAATTCTACCAATTTATGGTCTCCCACCCGGATCGCTGCGCCGGGTGTCCAGGCACTGCCATGATAATGTGGATAATGCCAAAAAAGTGCATCACGATCCAAGTCTTGCTCTTTCTTAAGCAGGGCAGCAAGACTGACACCATCTAGCGAACTCTGGGATTTTATTCCCGCAAGCTCCAGCATGGTTGGATAGAAATCGATGCTACTCACTGGCACATCAATCTCTCGAGCACTAAGCTCGGGGCCCTGAATGATCAAAGGCACCCGGATGCCACCCTCATAACACCACCCCTTACCTCCTCGCAAAGGCCTCACCGAAGTCGGTGCTACTCGCTCGGCATATAGTGTACTCAGGCCACCATTGTCACTAGTGAAGACTACGATCGTATTATCATCCAGATTCAAATCTTCGATGGCAGCAAGCAGTCGACCCACATTTTCGTCCATGGCTTTTACCATAGAGGCGTATGCGGGATTGTATTGCTGGGTAACCGTCACTCCCTCGCGCTCCGTCTCAAGCATCGGCTTATCTATCACACCGGCTTGCTTTCCTCTGGCCTCTGCATCCGCCAGGTGTCGCTTGCTCGCCTGTATCGGAGTATGCACAGTGTAATAGGAAAGAAAAAGCAAGAAGGGTTGATCTCCCCTATTTTCCAGAAACGATATGGATTCATCCGTCAGTCGGTCTGGCAAATACTCGCCTTCGGGACCGTCAGTAAGCGTGGGATTTTTGTACGGCGCATAGTATCCACCTGGAGGTGATCCCTTATGGTGGCCACCCATATTGATGTCAAAACCATGATCTTCAGGATACGACCCCTCACCACCCAGGTGCCACTTTCCCGCAAAAAATGTTTGGTACCCAGCTGATTTCAATGATTCTGCCAGGGTGGTTTCAGCATCTGGTAAGGCATGTAAATCCTCTGGCCCCAGTAGTTTCCGGCCTTTGGGATCAGATCCGGGTATCCAGTCGGTAATGTTGAGCGTACTCGGCAACTTGCCCGTCATGATCGAAGCTCGGGTCGGACTGCACACCGGGCATGATGCGTAGGCCGAGGTAAAGCGGACTCCTTTGCTGGCCAATTGGTCGAGGTGAGGTGTTTCATACAGCGTACTACCATAGCATCCCAGATCCATGTAGCCCAGATCATCGACAAGCACAAAAACGAAATTGGGCCTTTCCTGCTCGTTGCAACTCCCTCCAATAGAAAATATCGGCAGCAGCAAAAGGAGCACGAAGCGCAGGTGAGTTTCTTTCATAGGAAGAAGATAGTGAAAATGATCTCGAATTGATTTGTATTTTATCGATCAAAGCAGTGACCATTGAAGTTTACCAGAAGTTATGTGCGATTACTTTCTCATTTATTCATAATCCTGGCTGCACTTATTTCAGCACCTCTCGCTGCACAGCAACGCCCAAATGTCATCTTTATATTAAGTGATGATCAAGGATCAGTCGATGCAGGTTGTTACGGCAGTACTGATTTGCAAACACCCAATATCGACCGTATCGCAAAAGAAGGCGTGCGCTTTACCCAATTTTATTCCAATGCGCCCATCTGCTCCCCTTCTCGCGCCGCCATTCTCACCGGAAAGACTCCCTACAGTGCTGGTGTACCCGGAAATGCCGGATCAAGTGCATTGTCAAAACAAGGATTG
>CAJQNM010000064.1 GCA_905479665.1 uncultured Saprospiraceae bacterium | reverse complement strand
TTTCAATCATCTTGCTGATTTCATCAAGGTCCTCCTTTGTGATTTTTTTGTCCGTTAGTAGCGTTGAAACGATACTAGGTGCTGACTTATCGAAGTAGGTGGCTAAAAGGTGATTCAAGGCAGATTTTTTAGCTACGTCTTTTCGTACAATGGGTGAATAGACAAACTTGTTCTTGATGGTCTTGTGTTTGATGTGCCCCTTCTTTTCAAGAATGTTCATCAGCATTCGGATGGAATTATACCCCGATGGATCTATCAATTTTCGCAATACATCATTGACACTTCCTTCACCGAGTTGGTGTAGGATGTCCATGATTTGCCTTTCTCTCTTACTTAAGTTGGTATAGTCGGTCACTATGCATTTAATGAAAAAAGTGCAAAAAAATTCGCACTTCGTAAGGTATATAAGTTTTAATGACCAGCAAAGTAAAGTGCGAGAAATTTCGCACAAAGGTTGATGTGCTAACTATTTGAGCGACGAATCAGTCTTATTAAGTGACGCTTGGCATGAGAAATCCATCTTCGCATAAACAGTTTCAGTAGAAATGGGGAGAATGTCCAGGTATTTGAGTCAGACATGGAAGCTCCTGGAATGATGCTCCCGTGCGAAGGATGCCGAAGGGATCGCATCTAATTTCAACTATGACAAAATGAGCCATTATGTAGTCGAGGTAGTGAAGGCTCAGGAACAATGGATTGTGAGCTTAGTAGCAGAGCTAGATTCTGAGAACAAATAGTTGCTTATTGGATTATTTCTTAGAATAGTAGGGAGGGTAATCAGCTCATTGCTCGTTATAGATTAAATAGCGAGAAAATGAGCGTCATAACGTGCAATGTAGGGACTCTAGCTGCTTATCAACCCAGGACTGAAAAGCCATGGAATATAAAGCGGGTGCAACATCTCTACCGACGAGTGGGCTTTGGCATCACAGTTGAAGATATCCCTGAAAAGCTCACCGAAGACCCCTCAGTGCTGATCGATGCGCTGATTGATGAGGCCATTGCTCAGCCGATCATGGAGCCACCAGAATGGGCCGACTATACCAATGAGGACTTTGAAGACTTTGATGCGATGCTTGAAGCATTTCAGGAATGGCGACCGAGGTGGATCGTACAAATGGCAAAGACCGGACTCCGAGATAAACTCGCTTTGTTTTGGAGCAATCATTTCGTCACGCAAATCACGGAGTATTTATGCACGCCGGCTGCATACAAATACCTGGTCTGCCTGCAAGAAAATGCACTGGGAAATTTTCAGAAATTCGTTCGAGCGATGGGGTTAGATCCAGCCATGCTGATTTATTTAAACGGCTCAGGAAATTTCCGAGAGGAGCCCAATGAGAACTATGCCCGGGAATTGTATGAGTTATTTACGCTGGGTGAAAACAATGGGTATACGCAGCAAGATATCACTGAAACAGCCCGCGCATTGACCGGATATTTGGTTTTTCCTTGTCCAGTGGTCAACTACATACCAGGTTTTTGGGACAGTGACGAAAAGACGATTTTTGGCCAGACAGGAAAGTGGACCTACGACGACGTCATTGATATCCTATTCGCGGAACGGGCCGAAAAAATCTCGCAGCATATCTGTCGTAAGATTTATCAGGAATTTGTCTACACCGAAAAGATCAGTGAAGATATTGTCGATCAGCTGGCCATGACCTTTCGAGAAAGTGGCTTTGAAATAGCGCCGGTATTGCGGCAGCTCTTTAAGAGTGAACATTTTTTCTCGGAAGAAAACATGGCTACGAAAGTAAAAAGTCCCATTGATCTCATGCTCCAGATGAGCACCGAACTTCAATTACCTATTGTCGGTGAATTGGAGATGGGTCTGCAGAATGCTGGCGATTTTCTGGGACAAAGTACATTTCAGCCAATAAACGTGGCAGGTTGGCCAGGACACCGCTCTTGGATTTCGACGTCGTTGCTGCAAGCGCGCTGGCAAGTGGCACTGTCGTTGATTTTTTTCAAATACGAGCAAGACCCTGGAGGATTGCGGGAATTTGCCCGTGCTCTTTCTGATGATTCGCAAGATCCGGTCGCAATAACGCGGTTGATGATTGATTACTTCATTCCTCAGGGACTGCAGACAGAGGAGGCTTACGAGCGAGCAACCGTGGTTTTTAAGTCTGAGATTCCGGAGAATTATTTTATTGATCTGCTATGGTCGCTGGATTGGGATGAAGCCCCAGCACAGGTTGCTTTCTTACTGCAATACATTACAAACCTGCCTGAATTTCAACTGGCATAATACCCTAAATAATAGGTCATGAAAAATATTCCCTCGTTAAATGGCATACGTCTTCAGGATGGCGCCTCTCATGAAGAGCATCATCGTAGGCATTCGCGCCGGGCCTTTTTATCGACACTTGGCACGGGTGGTGCAGGTGCCTTGTTGCTTGGTAATATCCCTGTTGCTGCCAGCAACATGTCGGCCCTGAGCTCGGCTTTGGAAGAAAGTGACGGTGATCGCATTCTTGTTTTGATCCAACTCAATGGAGGGAACGATGGGCTCAATACCACCATACCTCTGTATGACTACGATTATTA
>CAJQNM010000063.1 GCA_905479665.1 uncultured Saprospiraceae bacterium | reverse complement strand
AATCATTGGCATAGCGATCTGCCAACCCTCTCGGATCTAATCCCACGTAGGAATAATGAGCCCAGAAAAGAGGGCCAACCGGTGAGTCATTGCCATCGTAATGATCAAGGATCCGTGCGTGACCCAAAAATGAATCGGTGGCCACAATCGCACCATCCTTGGCCCAACCTTCATGATACACCGCAGGATCTAGTGCATGTGTAGGCGAGCAAGCACCCAGTACAAATGTGATCAAACATTCGTTGTACCCATGGATAGAAAAATTCATCTCAAAATCATGATTGGGTGACCAATGCCAGAACAACTCATTCTTGCCCTGGGTATGCCAATCCCATTCCATTTCGTGCCACAACCGATCAATCGCCTGTGCCAAGGCTGCCTCTTGCTCATCCTGTCGGTTGCAATATTGTCGCACACAGAGTAAGCCCGTCATCATGAAGGAACTCTCTACAAGGTCTCCCCCATCATCGCGCTTGCTAAAAGGTTTGGTTTTGCCTGTCGTACCATCAATCCAGTGAGGCCATACACCATGGAAGCGGTCTGCCTCCTCCAGAAACTGTACCATCTTAGTTAAGCGATCCATCCCTTCTTGACGTGTAATAAATCCCCGCTCGATCCCCACTAATATCGCCATGACACCAAATCCACTTCCTCCACTTGTGACAATGTGCGAGTCACTCATAGGGTAGTCTCCGTTGGGATGAAAACGCTCTCGAGCCAGACCTGAATTAGGCTCTGCAAAATCCCAAAAATATCGGAAAGTCTGCGCCTGTACTGAATCCAGCAGCTCGTCCTCAGAGGCCGTTTCGAACCAAGGCCTTTCTGTTTCTTGACTATTTCCTCTTGGTACAGATTGACCACAGGAAAACATAACCATCAAGAAGATAAATAACCCAAGATAAATCCTCGCTATTTCAATTACTCCCTTCAAAATTAATAGCATTTATATCAATATTTTAGCAATTCTACCCACCTTGAAATGTCTCATCAAGACGCGCTTACCAATCTCTACGCCCTGCTCCGAGCCTGCCTGCCGGCATAGGCAGGCTTAGGAATCGCTCTGCTTTCAATCCCAATTAATAAATCCCTCAGAGAGCTTGCCTCACTCATAAATATCAAATCCCTCAGAGAGCTTGCCCTACTCTAAGGCCCACCTAGCTCTCTCAGGGAGAGAGTTTCCGCAAAATTATTCACTATTCACTATTAATTATTAATTAATACCCCGGATTTTGTACCACTGCCCCTGCAGACAAATCAATCTCAGATTGTGGGATGGGTAGTAATTCATGTTTTCCGCTGATAAAATTCTTGCCTACCTCAATCATCGTCTGTGCCACTCGGCCTGTCCTCAATAGATCAAACCAGCGATGCTGCTCCATACCCAGTTCAGCACGCCTTTCTCTCCATACGAACTCCCTCACTTGTCCCTGATCGGTGCTGTTTATCGCCCGTAAGATCTGAGCAGGCAGGGTACCTCGTGCCCGAGCTCGAACCCGATTGATCAAGCCTACTGCTTCAGCTGTCTGTCCTATTTCATTGAGAGCCTCGGCCGCAATAAGCAGCACTTCGGCATACCGCATGATGGGAATATTACCGCCACCTTCTCGGCCATTTCCTCGTATGTCGTCTGGGATCCAGGCTTTCTGATTATACCGCTCGTTAAACATTTCGGTGTTGTCTGGCACCACGTATGAACCATCAGGTACCGTTTCCCCCACATACAGCACCGTCGCTTGCAAGCGGGGATCTCCAGGCTCGTACGAACGCACCAATGCATCAGAAGGTCGGTTGAAACCCCAACCGCGAGAAGGGCGAATACCTTGCACCTGACTGAATTGCGAAAAGCCACCATCCAAATCAGATTTTGCTTGCACCTCAAAAATAGATCCCGGGCCATTTTCGCCACTTTGCGTAAATATTTTCGTGTAGTTGGTCGCTAGTTGATATTCTCCCGAATTAATTACCGACATCGCCAAATCAGCGGCAGCGGAAAAATCTTGGCGGGTGAGATGCACCGATGCCAAAAGACCTTGAGCCGCACCCTTCGTCGCTCGTCCGAGATTTGCTGCACTGTATTCCGAACGGGTCGGAAGGACTGCAACGGCGTCTTCCAAATCCTGAATGATGGCATCGTACACTTCATCAGGACTGGAACGCGAGATCGCAATCTCCTCGCGATTGAGGGGTTCTAGAACGAGCGGCAGCGCTCCCCACCAGCGCACCATCTTAAAATAGAGATACGCACGAATAAACTTAGCTTCTCCCACAATGCGATCGCGCAAGTCTGCATCCATGTCAACGTTTGGCACTTCGGCAATCACTAAATTGGCCCGTTTCACCCCGCGATAATATCCCTGCCAGGTATCTTCAATAATTAAGCTCCCTGGATCGAGGGTTAATTCATCTGCCGGTACTATCGGTGCTCCATCAGATGGAGTTGATCCCTTGTCTGCATCGTCAGAGATGATATCGGTCAGTGCGATATAGGCAAAGGCATGCACGCGAAAACGCACGAGTGTTTCGTAGGCAGCATTGAGTGATTGAATGGCATGCTCCTCATTGGCAAAGAAATTATCTGAAGTAAGTTGCCCCAAAGGCTTTTTTTCAAGAAAGTCCTTGCTGCAACTAGATAAAATCAATAGTCCAATAAATAGGGCTGCTCGCATCATGTATTTAGAAACTTGCATTGATACCTATGTTATAGATTTTAGCAATCGGATACACCCCTTGGTCTATGCCTGCTGAAAGGACATTTGAACTTGAAAACTCTGTCGTGTACCCCGTATAATCGGTTGCCGTAAAAGGATTTGTTGCACTGGCATAAATACGCATGGACAATATTTGCAATTTGCCCAGGACTTTCGTGGGCAGGGTATAGCCAATGCTAATATTCCGAACGCGCCAGTAAGATCCATCTTCTAAAAATCGCTCTGACGTGAGGTAATTATGTCCTCCATTGGTCACTCTCGGTTCTGCATTGCTGGTCCCTTCGCCACTCCAGCGGTCTAAAAAGATACGCTCAAAATTGTAGGTGCCGAAGCGTGCCGCTTTTTTGGAATTGTATATCTTATTTCCACTCTGACCATTTAAGTCAAATGAAAAATCGACGCCATACAATTCAAAACCCAGAGACGCACCCCAAAGCAGATCTGGAATCGGGCTTCCCAAAAAAGTGCGGTCAGCTGTGGTGATGCTTCCGTCCCCATCGGTGTCCACGTAGCGCAAGTCACCAGGCACCTCCACCCCAGCACTGGCATTGTTGGCAATTTCTGCTTCGTTTTGAAAGACGCCAGCTACCTCATATCCATAAAATGCGCCAATCGGTAGACCAGGTACTGTTCGCGTACCAAACTGCCCTCCAAATAGCGAGCCTCCAATTAATTCGGATTTATTTTCTCCCAGTTCCAGCACTTCATTATTGACTGTACTCAAAACCAAGCCCGCACGGTAGGAGAATTTTTCGGTGCCATCCTGCCAATCAAGCTTTAGATCCACCCCAGTGTTGCGCACCTTAGCAGCATTCACAAAGGGAAAATTATCTCGGATGCCAAAATGCCCAGGCAGCGCCAGATCAATTAATATTTTATCAGTGGTACGGCTATAATAGTCAACCTCTCCCGTAAGCCGGTTATTCAGAAATCCAAGCTCGACACCAATATTAAACTGGGCCGTTTCTTCCCACTGGATACCCGCATTGGGCAGACCTTCGATCGTGGCACCTACATTGAGCACTTCGGGCGAGCCAAATGGATAGAAAAACGGACTATTGACCACCGGTCGTCCCGGATAGGCACCTATTTTATCATTGCCGATCACTCCCCAACTGCTGCGAAATTTAAGGCGACTTAAAAAAGTCTGATTGGCCATAAAGGCCTCGTTGGTCAGATTCCAGCCGACCGCAATACTAGGAAAATAGCCGTATCGATTGTCCGCTCCAAATCTGGAGGAGCCATCGGTACGAAAAGAACCAGTGAAGAGATACTTATCCTTGAATGTGTAATTAATGCGAAATAAATAAGACAACATCGCCCATTCCGACGATCCGTTCGACACGCTTTGCTCCTCGGCTTGGGCGGCATTGAGGAATAAGAATTCATCCGTTTCGCCAATCAAGCCACGGGCCGTTCCACTCAGGTTTTCCGCATTAAAGACTTGAGAAGTGATTCCGCCCAGAACATTGAGCCTGTGATCGGTCCATTCTTTATAGTACGTGACCGTGTTTTCCCACAGCCAATTTTGCACTTGGTCTGAGGTGGCACGGAGATCATTTTCTTCGTTGCGCTGGGTGGCCGAAACAAAAAACTCGGGTGTAAAAAACTTCCCGTTGGTCTGTTCGATATCAAAGCCGAAATTAGTACGAAAAGTAAAATTCTGCAAAAATTTTACTTCCGCAAAGGCATTGCCGACCAGGCGATAGCCCTTCACCTTATTGTTGGAATAAAAGAGACTTGCGACAGGATTGCCCGTACTTGCATTGGTACTGAGGTCATTGAAATCGCCCGCTTCATTGCGCGGACTGATGGTTGGATCAGCGCGATAAACCGTACTCGACTGATCGGGGACGCTTTCGCGCCATTGCCTTACCACTGCCACATTGTGCCCCAGCTTTAGATTGGGACGAATCTGATAGTCATTATTTATGCGGAGGGTAAAACGTTGATAATTGCTGCCCGTCTGAATACCCTCTTGATCAAAAAAATCAGCACTTACCTGGTAGCGGGTAGATTCCGTACCGCCACGAAACGACAAGTTGAAATTTTGCATCGGGGCCACTTCAAATATTTCGTCTTGCCAGTCGATGCCCTGACCTAGCGTATTTGGATCCGTAAAAGGTTCGTCGCGTTTTTCATTTTTCGCTAGCTCATTTGCGAGGACAGCATATTCGCTTGCGTTTGTAAGTTCTATTTTATTGGCAATTTGCTGCCAACCACGATATGCCGAAAAAGAGACCTGTGCCGCTTGTGAAAGCTCACCCTTGCGGGTGCTGATAATGATCACACCATTTGCCCCTCTTGATCCATAGATGGCAGTAGCCGATGCATCTTTCAGCACTTCTACCGACTCGACATCTTGCAGGTTGACAAATGAAATATCGTCAAGCAACATGCCATCCACGACGTAAAGGGGCGAGGCATTATTTAACGTTCCTACCCCACGTATTCTGATCTGTGCTCCTCTACCCGGTTCTCCTGTGGTAGGTGTGACTTGCACTCCAGCTATTTTACCTTGCAGTGCCTGTTCCAGATTTGAAGTGGGTATTTTTTGCAGTTCTTCTGCTTCCACACTGGCTATCGCACCGGTGAGGTCGCTCTTGCGCTGCACACCATATCCTACTACGACGATCTCATCGAGTGTTTCCGTATCATCTTCCAGCACGATGATCCAAGCCGGCTGTTGGCTCGCCTGAATTTCTCTGGAGGTGTAACCGATGTAGGAAAATACGATGGTTTCTGAAAGGTCTGTGACGGTCAGCGTAAAGGAACCATCAAAATCAGAAATGGTACCCCGTCCCTGATCTGCCTTCGGAAAGATATTTACTCCTATGAGTGGTTCTCCCTCGACATTGGTCACCGTGCCACTGACATTCTCTTGGGCAATAAGATTGAGGGAAGATAAAGTGCAGAGCGGTACCAGCAGTATGAGCAGTAGTCTAATTCTCATAATTTAAAAGTGCACTTGAAGATGTGAGACCGAGGGAATTTCGTATGAACTCCCCCGGTATCTCATGCATCCCAATTAGTGTTTTATAAACTTGGCATGTCCGTTGATCACACCTTGGCGATCGACAGTCTGCAAGAAATAAATTCCATTGTGGAGATCCTTAATGTCAATTTGGCTGTTGGCATCAAATTGATCTTGACGTCCGCTGATCATCACTCCACGGGCATCACGGATGATCACCCGATCGTACGCCTCCGGCGACTCAATCTGAATAAACTCCTGAGCCGGATTCGGGCTGACCAACAGCGCAGGTATTTCTTCAAACGTAAAGATCGAAGTTATCATACTGTCTGCGGCACAACTGGTACCACCTACTCGAATATTATCAAAATAATATTCTTTGTCTTCCATTGGAATATTATCGAAATCCAAAATCAATGAAATGGTTTTGTATTGATCATTGGGAAACGTATTGTAATTCCAAGTGACCGTTTGCCATTCATTGGGCGTAGTGTATTGGGCCATTACATCGCCCGTATTAGTGGCTGGCCCTCCAAGTCCATTTTCCAATTTAAATACCACTGATGCTTCATGGTCCATCCAGATATCCATGCTGATTGTCTGATTGTCCGGATCGGTAAAATTAATCGGAGTATCTCCACGTAAGAAAACTCCGGCAAATGGACGTACGTTGTCACTTCCATCACCGACGCCAGTAGACTCAACAAATCGGCCCACAGACTCCGACATATTAACGGTATCCGGTGCGGGATTGGCGATGACATTGATGGTGCTATCGGCATAAGTACCGTTGGCAAAATACGTCCATCCAGTGGGATTGAATGCAGCTCCGGCTTCTCCTTCAAAATCGACAATGCAGGTTTCGAATGGAGGCAAGCCAAAACTCATGTCATCGATGTAATACACCTCTCCAACGGTGGGTTCTTCACCAGCATTCATAAATACGACCAGACGGGTGTGCCCTTTGCCAGCTGACTCACTAAAATCAACACTGTAATTCACCCAGGTCTCGGTCTCCACCACTTCCATTCGCACTTCTTGGGCACCATCTCCACCCTCGAGTTTAAATAAAATGGGCACGGCACTGGGAGACCAGATCTTTACATTGAGTTGATTGAACACAGATAAATCTATTTCGGCATCATTGCTCCATACAACTGCAGCCCAATTACCCTCCGGCTCTGTATATTTTCCGACCACACCACTCTGATTGCCAGCAGAAATATCCGGATTGGGAGCTACTTCAATATCACCCTCTCCACCCACGATGGCAAGGTTGCGCTGGCATTCGAAATCATCCACCACAAGTGGATCTGCCTCGACACCTTCACAGGCATCTACGGTCGTTTCACCTTGACTCAAATTATCAATATAGTAGGGACCGACCAGCTCAGAGTTGGCATCAAAGACTAGGTTAAGTTGAGAAAAATCAGCAATCATGCCCGACGATGAGAAATCAAAACTTATCATCGTCCAGGACTCTGTTACAACAATCTCTCTGGTTGACTCCTTGAGGCCTTCGGTAGGACTAAGCAATTGCATGGTGACGGTCGTTGCGCCTGCTGGCGCTCACACATCAAGATTCAGTTGACCAAACGAAGAGAGGTCAAGTGTGTCAAGGAAAATGGCTGACAATGCACTTGACAGGTTGCTTCCTCTATTGTACTCACCTACCGAATCATTAGGGATGGCATCTCCCACGTCAGGATTGGCAATTACCGCAAATGTGCCGTTTGAAACTTCATCATTGTCTTGGGGAAACCAAGCGAGCGAAGGGCCCATTTCAAAATCTTCTAGGATGCTGGATTCGATCACTTTTTCAGACACCGTAATGTCATCGACATAGAATGAGGTGTCATTCTCGAAAGCCGTACCAGCCGCCATAAATATGGCCACGCGTTTGTGGTCCTCATTGGCAAATTCGCTAAAGTCAGCGGAATAATCTACCCACGCATTGGCCTCGGTAATATCGATAAAGACCTCGCGGGCTGGTGAAGCTCCTCCCTCTAACTTAAAGAGCACGCGATCGACAACGGGAGACCATATTTTGGCATTCACCTGATTGAGGGTACTGAGATCAATGGCATTGTCGTAGTCCGCCACGATTGCGGCCCATGCCTGTCCTCCTGGTTTGCTGTATGCACCTACGTTGTCGGAAGGATTTACCAGAGATTGATCGGGATTTTCTACCACACTTAGGCGGTCCCATCCATTGTCATAGGTCGCATTGCGTTGACACTCGAAATCATCAATAATTCCTTCAGTTGCTTCGGTTCCGGCACAATCGTCTGCCGGAGAGGCAATTAAATTATCAAATAGAAAGGTGTCAGCGCTCTCTTCTACACCCGGATCAAAAAACAAGATAATTTTAGTGATCGTGGTAAAACTTGCTGCATCACTAAAATCCATTTCATAATTACGCCACACGTTTGCCGATGGAATATTCGTGCGAACTTCTTTGGCCTCACCTGCTCCTTCCAATTTCAGAATAAGCTCTGCTTTGGTGGGTGAATACACATCGATACTCATTTTATTGAGTATTGAGAGATCGATCGGAGTTTCGGATTCATAAAGAAATAAGCTGAAGCTATTCGTGCCGGATTTCACGTAAGAACCCACACTATCACTCGGATTAATTCCGGTCGTATCGGGATTTGCTACTGCGCCATTGTAGGTGCCATTCACAGCAGTCCAAATCAAATTAGGGCCATTCTCAAAATCTTCCAGCACGGTGGTTTCAGGCACGGGGTTGCCAATAATATTGTCGAACAAATAGGTGCTGCTATCTTCCTCATTGCCTGCAGCAAAAAAGATCAAAATATCGTTATAGCCATCGGAAGAGGCTCCCGCTCGAAGGTCAAAGGTCAGGGTCGTCCAGACAGAGTCTGGCACAGGAACTCTCGCTTCGACGGCCGGACTTCCTGCCCCTTCAAGTTTGAGAATAATGTCTGCCTCGACGGGAGACCATACATCCATTGTCCAAATACTGGTTTCTTGGATCGAAAATGAATCTGCATTTTGCGAGCGGAACAGGCTGAAAGCACGGCCAGATTCCTTGGTGTAAGATCCTACATTGGTGCTGGTGTTGACCCCCGTGGTATCGGGATTGTCAACAATGCCGTTGTAGACACCATTGGTGGCTGCCCATGGCAACTTACCACCATCTTCAAAATCTTCCAGCACCGTCTGCCCATAGAGCAGACCTGTGGAAAGAATACATGTTAGTAGTAAAAATTTTTTCATTGTTGATTGTTTTAGATACTCAATTCTAGATTATAGAGCGTGAGTTAAAAAAGAAATTTTATGTACTTCCCCAAAGTCTGAGCCCTCAATGGCCAAAAAATAATATCCGGCAGAGAGGCTTGCAGGAAGATTTATGAGATCACCTTTTGGGTTTATTTTTCCCAAAAATTGACCATCCGTTGAATAGAGTGAAATTCGTAGAGTCGTGACATCCACACCGCTGGTTGTGAGTGTAACCTCTGCCCGATGTGTGGGGTTCGGGCTGATTTTAAATATTTTTTCCACCTGATGGGTGGAGGTCGTGGCATCATCCTGGACAAATCCTATTTTTTCGATCGCTTCGGTGATTTCCGGATTGCTCATGAAGAGATCCCAAAGTAGACCTGACTTATGATTTTCGATCATGCAGATGATCGGGCCTTGATCAATGGCAAGATAGGCTTGGGTAAACCAATTGCGATTTTCATTGAAGGCGTCGTAAAAGCCGAATCGGCCCCATACTTTTTCACGATGTTTGGTTAGCAACGAGCGCATTAATGCAATCGATTCTTGAGGGGTATAAACAATGGAGCTGATTCCGGCCGAGGGTGTAATTGTGCCATTGTCATTCGTCAAATTGGGGGCATGTGCTTTATATCCATCCGGATCGTCACTTGCGGTCAGTCCCCAACAATCTGCTCCATACCCTTTATGGCTCTTCGGATTGTCAATACACCAAGCTCTATTTATCTTGGTCTGATTTACGCCTTGAAAAAAATAGTTGGCGTAGGCATCTAGATCGGAAGAGC
>CAJQNM010000062.1 GCA_905479665.1 uncultured Saprospiraceae bacterium | reverse complement strand
CTGAACTCTCTACGGGTGGCTTTGCCATCTTGGGTCATACCTGGTCGCATATGCCCAGAGCAAAACGATCCAGTATGACATTGATCGTCACCGATGAGCGTGGCAATGTTCTTGACGATGATATATTTCCGATCGTCGGTGGTCGCAGCAACAATATCAGCTACTCGGTCACCGAGTCACTCGCCTCCCGCGATCTGGTGATCGTGGGCAACACACAAGCGGAAAAAAATACGAATGGTCTCACCCTGCTCAGCTCGGTGAGCTACACGACAGATATTGTAGCGAGTGCAACTGTGGATCAACCAGGAAATAAATCAGGAGGAGATCGTGCGAGTGGTACTTTGGAAATGAGTCCTCAAATGCTGATGGATGAAAATGAAAATGCTTTTCTCGAAAGAGGAGAGCGTGGGTATGTAGAACTCAGCCTGACCAATCCGGGACCAGAGCCACTCAAAAATGTAGAAGTACGGGTGAGCAGCGATTCCAAAGACCTTGATTTTTGGGAGCATGTTTATCTGGGTTCCATCTTCTCGGGTGAAGAGAAAAAAGTGCGCGTGCCGCTCAAGGCAGGCGAGCGACTGACTCGTAGTACATACGAGTTGGGATTGGAAGTACGGTCGGAGGGAAACTTCGTAACCCGAAGCAAAGCCAAGGTTGCCACAAACGAAGCAGACCCTGCAAATCTTATTGTCAATAAATATTCTTTTACGCCCGCGAGTGATCCTACCCCCGGAGAACTGATTACGCTGGCAGTCGAGCTCTCCAACATTGGCGGTCAGGCGACCGATGTACTGCAAGCCGACTTCAATCTTCCTGCTGGAGTCACCTCAGAAGGTACTGAACGGGTCTCTCTTCCAGTGATCGGACCACGTGAAAATCACGAAGTACGCCTGGATTTTATCTATAGTGAAGATTTTGCACAAACCAACATCCAGATCGAGCTGGAAACGAACTCTACCGAAAAAGTAGTGGGAATAAAAAAGAGTTTTCATCTGCCGCTCCAGGAAAGAGAAATTGCTGAGCCTGTTGTGGCAGCAGCGGTCGATTTTGGCAACGAGATATTTTGGACGGCACACGAGGAGGGTGAGATGCGCTCTGTAGAAGTAAGTCGAAGCGAGGTACAAATAAAAGCCTTGGCCGTAGCCGGCTTCCCCATGGCCAAAAAGAATTTTGCTGTCATGATCAATGGCCGCAGGTCGCAGGGGCAAAAACTGGACGAGACAAAATTGTCACCACCAAAGAGCAAAAATGCTGGAAGAATTCAGCATTCGTATATGAATTCTATTCGTCTGGAAGAGGGATTAAATGAAGTGCAGCTGATTTATTATGCCGAAGACGGCAAGACTATTCTTGCGACCAGCAGCCCACTAAGATTTAATTTCATCCCCAAGGGAAAACCAAACTTGCATGTCATTTCGATTGGGGTGAAGCATGACGATCTTGCCTACACAGTCGATGATGCACGAGGATTTGCAGATATGTATGCCAAGCTCCAGGATGAACAAGGACGCGGATTTAAGCGGGTCAATATTTATCAAATGACTGACAGTACGGAGACAACGGTAAATAATATCAAGGCCGCTTTTCTCAAATTATCTCGAGATAAAAATATTAAGGACAATGATTTAGTAGTGGTATTTATTTCTTCGCACGGCAAGGTTATCGATAATGATCGCTACGTTTTATTGCCTTCAGATTATGACCCAGAGTTTGAAGATATCTACACCGTAGATTTTAATGAAGATATACTCAAGCGACTGCGCAGTGTTGATGGCAATAAATTGGTCTTTATCGATGCGTGCCACAGTGGCAGTGCTGGCAGCCGCTCGTTTTCTGACGCTGCAGCCAGCAAAGTGATGAATGATTTGATTACCGCCACCTCCGGGATGGAGATCTTTGCTTCTTGCGGGGATCGTGAATTTTCGTACGAAGACGAGTCATGGGGCAATGGAGCATTTACCAAAGCCATTCTCGAGGCTTTTGAAAACAAAGAGGTCGAAGTAGATGGCAAATTAATTACGGCCGATATCTATCAAGAATTGGGTGGAGTAAAACGCAAAGGGGCAGATGGAGTGATTACCATCGAAGAACTGAAAAACTATGTGCAGCAGCGCGTACCCTATTTGGTAAAAAGCAAAAAAAATAAACCCCAAAACCCAAGAAATAAATCAACCGAATTATTGCCGAGAGATATGGGCATATATATGGTTAATTAATTGATGATTGAAAATGGAAAATGGATAATTCGGAAGGCCCTATGAAACTTATGGCCACTCATATCTCCAACCTGACAGATGCCCGCTATTTTGCAGCGCGCATGGTAGACTACATGGTATTTGATCCAGCATTGCTTCATGTTGATGCAATAAGCACCATCAAGGAAATACAAGGGTGGATCGATGGGGTGACTTGGGTACTGCATGGAACAACTGCGACAGACGCGCTCCATTTCATCATGGAGGAGACCAACATTTCAGCAGGCCTATCGGCAGATAGTTTGTTCCTGCGTCATTTCTCAGATCAATTTCTTCTCAGCGATGGAGAGGTTGTAGCACCCGGCGGTACATGGCTCACATTGCGCAATAAAGTACCCGACTCCAACATGCTGAGAAACTATGTGGGCCTAGTAATTAGCGGAAGTGGTGAAGAAAAAGTGGGGTTTAAATCGTTTGATGAGCTTGATCTACTCTTTGATCAAATTGAAGCGCTAACTCAGTAGAGATTTTACGATCTGCGCAATTTGCTTGCCATCGGCGCTTCCGGCCGCTTTGGCATTGGCCATCCCCATCACCTTTCCCATGTCCTTCATTGTGGAGGCTCCAGTCTCGGCAACGATGGCTTTGATCATTTCGGTTAGCTCCTCGGTTGATAATTGAGTGGGCAGATATTTTTCAAGTACTTTGATTTCTTCGCGCTCCACAACGGCAAGGTCTTCCCTACTCTGCTTCTCATAGATATCGAGAGATTCCTTGCGCTGCTTGACCAGCTTCTGCGCAATTTTGATGTAGTCATCGTCAGTGATCTCTTTTCCCGAGCCATCCGTTTTACGGACCAGAATGGCGGCTTTAAGCGCGCGGATACTTCTTAGAGAGGCCTGATCTTTGGCTTTCATGGCCGTCTTGAGATCATCCATGAGTTTGTTTTCGAAAGACATATGGCGTGTGATTTAGCAGCGCAAAGATGATCTATTATTTTCAATTACTCCTCGCCACCCATCAACTCTGCTAGCCGCCTAAAGTCTTGAATACTCACTTGCTCTGGCCGCAAAGTCAGATAGGACTGGACAGCCGAGCTGTTTTCTTCGGTCAGCAATGGCGCCAGCGAGTTGCGAAACATTTTTCGTCGCTGGCCAAAGGCGTGTTTTACGACCTTGCGAAATAGAACCTCTTGCTCAAGAGACATCTCTACGCCCTCTCTTCGAGTACAGCGAATAACAGTAGACTTGACTTTAGGTGGGGGCGTGAAGGCACCAGGCCCGAGATGAAATAGTACCTCAACCTCATAAAACGTCTGAAGCAACACGCTCAAAATCCCATATTGTTTTGATCCATGCCCGGATGCAAGTCGCATCGCTACTTCTTTTTGAAACATACCGACCATCTGAGGTACGAGAGGCCGATTATCGAGCATTTTGAAAATGATCTGGCTACTGATGTTGTATGGAAAATTTCCAATCAGATGAAAGGCGCCGGGCACGGCTCTACTTAAGTCAGCTTTGAGAAAATCATGCTCGATAATAAGATCGGAAAGCTGGGGAAACTCAGTGCAAAGGTGACTTACCAACGCTCCGTCCTTCTCAATCAGTAGGAGCTGCTCCGGTCGATCTATGAGTTCTCTGGTGAGCATACCCTTTCCTGGCCCGACTTCAACAATCCACTCGACATGGTCTATCGGCAGTAGGGATCCCGCAATCTTTTGGGTGATTTGGGGATTGGTGAGAAAATGCTGCCCCAGTGATTTCTTTGCCCTCATACGCCAAAATTAAAATATCGAACGTTTCTCTCTATCTTGCGCATCGTCATAAATCACTGTATATGAGTAAAGTCAGGGTTGGGATTACATCCGGCGATATCAATGGAATCGGAATCGAGGTGATCATCAAGACGCTGGCCGATGAGCGCATGCTGGACCATTGTGAGCCCATCATCTATGCATCGACCAAAGTCTTGGCGTATCACAAAAACATTGTCAATCCCAGAAGTTTTGATTTTCGCGGCATCACGGATGCCAGTCGTCCTCATAGCGGCAAGATAAACATTGTCAATGTTTGGGAGGAAGATATCAACATCACACTTGGTGAAGAGAATGAAAGCAGTGGCCGATTTGCCTACACATCGCTAGATCGAGCTGCTCAGGATCTCAAGGCAGGTCACCTCGATGTACTGGTTACGGCCCCGATCAATAAGAAAGTGATGCAGCTCGCCGGCTTTCCTTACCCTGGCCACACGGAGTATCTTACTGCTCAGTGGGAAGCAGATGAAAACCTCATGCTGATGGTACAAGGAGATCTACGCATTGCTGTTGCCACAAATCACATCCCTGTTTCAGATATTCCTTCCGTGCTTACCAAGCAGCTCGTCTACAAAAAGACAAAGCTTCTCCTCGACTCTCTGAAAAAGGACTTTTCTCTAGAAAAACCTCGCATTGCACTGCTCGGGGTCAACCCTCACGCCGGTGATCAAGGAGCAATTGGTGAGGAGGAGGAGTACCTGATCCGGCCAGTGATTGCTGAGTTTGCCAAGAAGGGTGTGCTCATTTCCGGACCACATTCAGCTGATGGATTTTTCGGCTCTGGTGACTATACCAAGGTAGATGGAATACTAGCGATGTATCACGACCAGGGGCTCATACCATTCAAAACTTTGTCCTTTGGCCAGGGAGTAAATTACACCGCAGGTCTACCTATCGTGCGCACCTCACCCGACCATGGCACCGCTTTTGGTATCGCCGGTCAGAACGTTGCGGAACCAAGATCCTTCCGAAATGCGTTGTTCTTGGCATTAGATATTTTTCGCAATCGCGCCGCCTACCAGGAAAGTCATGAAAATGCCCTCACCCGTGGTGAACTTGGCGAGGATACGGGAAAAGATGAACCAATCGAAGAAGAAATCGTTAGAAACCCATAGGTGGAACCTTTAGTACTTTACGAATCACTAAATCTTGTAATCATGGCAAGAAAGAAAACCAGATACAACAAGAAAGAACTAGCAGAGTTTGAGCAGATTATCTCTGATAAGCTTGATGTAGCCAGGCAACAGCTGCAGTACTATCTAGATCAGATGGCCGATAATGCCCAAAGCTCGGATGCTAAGATCCGCGGGCTAGACGATGGCAACGGAACTGCTGAGAGCGAGCGAGTGAGTATCATGGCCGGCCGGCAGCGCAAGCTCATCCAGCATCTTGAAAATGCCAACCGCCGAATCCAGAACAATGCATATGGAATTTGTCGGGTCACCGGCGAGCTGATTGCTAAGGATCGCCTACGTGCGGTACCGCACGCAACGCTGAGTATCAAAGCAAAGCAAGCCCAATCCCGCAATTGAATAATAGCACCATAGACCTAAGACGGTCAAAGGTAAAGATGGTGGGCCTCATGGTCCTGATCGTCTTGATCCTAGACCAATGCCTCAAAATTTGGGTAAAGACCAACATGGAGTACGGAGAGCAGTTCTCTCTATTCGGCACCTGGGGCTTTATTCATTTTGTGGAAAACCCAGGAATGGCCTTTGGCATCAACCTTGGAGGGAAGACCGGTAAACTCCTACTGAGTTTGTTTCGGATTGCTGCCGTAGGATTGCTGATCTATTACATCAAACAGCTGATCAATACAGGACAGCCCAAAGGGGTCTTGGTTTGCTTTGCACTGATTTTAGCAGGTGCGATTGGCAATATTGTGGACAGTGCATTTTATGGGTTGATCTTTTCTGAGTCTGCCTACCATGGAGGGCTAGCTAAGGCCTTTCCGGAAGGGGGCGGATACAGTTCTTTTCTGCATGGCAAGGTCGTCGACATGCTCTATTTCCCCATGATAGATACACACTGGCCCGATTGGGTTCCCAAGTTGGGAGGTCGTCGGTTTCAGTTCTTCAAACCTGTTTTTAACATTGCCGATTCAGCGATCAGCGTCGGTATCATAACCTTACTACTATTCCAGCGGCAGTTTTTTAAGGCCGATGAAAAGTCCACTCAAGGTTCTGAACACAAAATAGAAGAGGAAGAAGAGTAGCACTAACTGGCTACGCGACCACAAAAATTGTCAATAGCCTTTTGAGCAAGTTCGAGTGCTCGGTAGTCAAGGGTATAGTGAATGTATTTACCATCTCTTTCAGCGTGAACTAAACCTGCCAAACGCAAAATCCGTAAGTGCTGCGAAGTAATCGATTGCTCGATGCGAAGGTTGTTGTAAATCTTGTTGACATTGATCCTGCGGTTCTGGTCGATGAACTCCAGGATCCGGAGTCGGAGAGGGTGGGCGAGAGCACGAGCGATTTCACACGATTGCTGTAGCTTCTCTTGATTGAACGTAACTTTAGTACGGTTCATGAGAGTCGTTTTCTTATTATAAAAAGCCTAAGTCGAAGCAAATATGCATTAAATAAAATTTATATACAAAGATTATATATAAAAAAAAGTCACCATATGTATGGTGACTTTTGATATTTACTACTGTTTGAACAGTGGTTGCAGAAGAACTCTAAGCAAAAACGTATAAAACCTTGATATTATAGAACTAAGTAATCCTACAATCAAATAGCGAGTTCTTCAACTAATTTAGAAATCTGGGTAAGTCTCTCTTTATCCAACGAATAGTAGATAAACTTCCCTTGTCTCTGAGTTTTCACCACACCAGCCCTCCTCAAAATGGCTAAATGCTGTGAAGCAACAGACTGTTCCAGTCTAAGTTTAATGTAAATGTCAGTCACTGTCATTGACTCGCCCTCCTCCAATAAATCGATAACACGCTGCCTCAATTTGTGATTTACCGCTCGCAAAACGAGTACGGCTTTTCGCAATTCAGCGTAATCGAGGAGGATGTCTTTATTGCCATGTTTCAGCGTGACATTCTCATTCTTCTGCTTTCTCATATCTAGTAGTTTACGTTTTTGGAATCCGAGTAGTGTAAATGCAAATCCAATGCCAAAAACACGGGAGGGGGAAAATAGCGGTCAGAAGAAGAGGTAGAGATTCGACTCGTGACCCATGATCAGATTAAACCAAACATAATATTTCTATGTATAATGCATAGATAAAGAACGCTATATGCGTTTTTTGGAGACAGTTATGTAAGGATCTTTGAGGTATGTTGGGGTGAAATCTTCGACGTTTATAAATTGTCCAGATTTGTAATGTAAGTGTGCCAACGGGCAAAGCAAGGCTGCGCTTGCCTCGATCGATTTTACCTCCATGGGGCAATCGAGGATGTTTAGTTTTTCTAAATCAGACCCGACCAACACAACCTTTTGCGCTCCCCCAGCAAGCTCAGCTAGTGACTCCTCTGTCACTTGCAAAACCTGGGGTGCCAATATTTCCTCAAGCTTTTCATCATAGGCAGAGAGGTAATACTCCTGTTTTCTGGCATGAATCATCGCCAGGTAGAGGTCCCCTTTTTTAGGTCCCAGTAGATGTGCGTGATGTGCCATGCCCTGTAGGGTGGAGATCCCGATGAGTGGCAAATCATGGGCAAAACATATTCCTTTCGCTGCTGCCGCACCAACCCGCAAACCCGTAAATGAACCTGGTCCGGTCGAGACTGCCACAGCACTCAGATCGCTCCAGGTGATGGCGGCTTCTCGCATGGCATTTGCGATCAGGGATGTGATCTCTGCGGCGTGGCGGTTGTCTTTGCCGTCACTTTCAAGATACGCACGTACCTGCTCTGCGTCACCGATGGCGACAGAACACCTAGCTGTTGATGTTTCCAGGGCAAGGATCAGTGCCATTGGAAGTCTATTGTTTACTTGGTTAAAATCTGCTGATATTCTGCTGGATTTGACAAGAGCGTGATCGCCTTTTCGATCTCTTTATCATTGCGCAGTGACTTCTCAATCTTGCCCGTTTGGTAATAGTAGCGGCTCACGATTTCTTTTTCCAAGAGGGCCGAAATATCGTCACGATACTCGAT
>CAJQNM010000061.1 GCA_905479665.1 uncultured Saprospiraceae bacterium | reverse complement strand
ATATTGCCTGATATATAAACTACTTCTATCAGATCTATTAATTATATTACTCTACAACTTTCCAATTTCGCATTCATACAAGTGAGCGCTGCAGACCAGACCAATCTCACTGGGGCACATCCAGCCTGATGCTGATTTACGATGCAGTACGATTGTCGAGAAGAACGAAGGGAGTCGTTGCGGAATACGATGGTTGTTTTAATTAATTATCACCTACCAAAATGGAGGTAGGATCTAGAGCTTTTCATTTGTTGTGGAAGATCTGACTAGTATTTTCGAAACTTTTCGCTCTGGTGACCGTAAGGTGTTCAGTGTGCTGTATCGGTACTTTTATCCGAAGCTGAGGGAATATGGCGCAATTTATTGCTCAGATACAATGCTAGTGGAGAACTGTATTCAGGATTTCTTTGAAAAGATGCTGAAGCACCCAGAGCGCCTTGATCATGTCATCAATTTTGATGCCTATGTTTATCGATCGATAAAGCACAGATTATTGACGGACCTCAATAAGGAGAAGCGGAGGGCTGTCATTCGGAAGATTGTCGAAATTCCAAAGGTCACAGACTCCGTAGAGCACCAGTTGATGCAGCAGGAAGCCGACGAGTTACAGATCCAGTGGCTGCGAAAACAAATCGAGATATTGCCTCTGCGGCAGAAAGAAGTGGTTTTTCTCAGGTTTTATGAAGGTTTCAACTATGAGAAGATTTCCAAAATTACTGAGCTGTCAAATCAAGTTGTTCGAAACTATGTGGCCCGAGCATTAGCTCGAATTAGGAGTAAGAAACGTTTGGGAGAAGTTTAGGGCACCTCTAAAAACCCTACTTTGGTTGCTAGCTTATTCTTTTCAAATCCCAAGGTTACAAGATGAGATCTCACCAGTCTTTAGTGCAGGCAGCTTTTAGGTAGTAGCTGTAGATTTCATCCAATAGGCCGCACTGCCCCACCATAAGAAACAGAGATTTAATGCACGATTTTAGGTACTATCAGAAACTATCTTTCGATGAATTGATCACCGACCCTGAGTTTAGGCGCGGCGTTTATTTTCCCACGCCAGCTTCTGGTCAGTATTGGGAAGAGTTTTGCAAGACCTACCCAAACCAACAACAAACCATCGATGAAGCACGGACTTTTTTGCTAGCTGCAAAACATGCATTTGCGTTGACTGTGCCCAGTGAGGTCGAAATTCAGGAAAAACTTGATTCGATGAAAAGGCCCACGCAACTTGAACAATCAGCTGGTCGAGTAATAGGATTAAGAATACCGGGGAGACGAACAATACTTCGTTGGGCAACAGCTGCTTCGATTGTAATTCTGACAGGGCTAATTGGGTTGCTTAGCTGGCCCAGAGATCAACAAATATTGGTATACCAAACAGCATTTGGGGAGTGGCAGAAAGTTAGTTTGCCAGATGGATCACAGGTGCATTTGAATGCTAATTCTTTATTGACTTTAGATACAGATTGGTCAGAAGCATCCCTTCGCAGCGTATGGCTAGAGGGCGAGGCATTCTTTGAGGTTCAGAAGCGACCCGAATCTGGCAGTCGGTTTCAAGTGAACACAGGAGGTATGGTTATTGAGGTTTTGGGTACGAAATTTAATGTGCAAAATCGTGGTGCAAATACGAATGTATTTCTTGAAGAAGGCAAAATAAAACTAGACCTCGAGGATACTTCTGAATATATGGATCCAGGACAGTTTATCGCCTATTCTCATGAGAAAAGGGCCATTGTTTCGCGAAATGCGGTACCTCAAGATCCGTACACTACGTGGAAAGATGGGACTTTAGAGCAGCATTCTAATGTGGGATTATTCCTGCAAGAAATCAAGGAAATTTACGGAGTCGAATTTGAAGTCCAGGACAAAAGTGTGCTCGCGGAAAATAGAATGTTCAGAGTACCCTTACAAGAACTTGAAACAGTTATTCCGATTTTGGAAGTATCACTTGGTAGGAAAATAACAAAAGACGGCAACACCCTAATCATCCGCTAAGAAAATTCACTGGAACGTCATTGGCATGCCTGTTCCGATGGTCATTGTTTAAGACTAAATTTAAAAGTATGAAACTTAAAAATTACTCTTCTCTTCTTAGAAAGTACGCGCTGCTACTGCTTGTTGCAGCTAGCATAGGTACCGCCTTTGCGAATACG
Source organism: uncultured Saprospiraceae bacterium (assembly GCA_905479665.1). Classification (GTDB taxonomy): domain Bacteria; phylum Bacteroidota; class Bacteroidia; order Chitinophagales; family Saprospiraceae; genus CAJQNM01. The sequence goes on along the minus strand of CAJQNM010000061.1, from coordinate 3,632 downwards.
GCTATGAAGCCTTTATCAGTGGTTCTAGAGGAGCTAGGTGAAAAATATCAGGTCTTTTTCACTTATGATGCGGAGGAGCTAGGGGAAGTTGACGTAAATTTCTCCCTACAAACTGGTGAACGTTTGGATAAAGCAATCGGCCGACTACTTGCTAGTACCAACTATGTTTATGAGACTTTTGGAGACAAGTATTATGTGATACGCCAAAAGGGCAAAATTGGCAAGAAAAAAGTCAGAAAGTTCCGTCACCACATTGAGGAAATACAAAAACTCGAGCAAAGCGGACTCAGTCTCAAAAGATATAGAGCGGACCCCGTTGATCAACTACAGGATGTATTGCAGACGGTGTATGCAGAAAAGGTCGTAAAACCCATTATTGGTACAATCACAGACGAAACCGGTGAACCACTGATTGGTGTAACCATTTTGGTGAAAAACACGAATGTCGGTACCACTACTGATTTTGATGGTAACTTTTCTTTGGATGTTCCGGATGATGCCACCACATTAGTTATTTCCTACACCGGCTATAGCTCTATGGAAATAGATATTGAGAACCAATCCAACCTCACGATTGTCATGCAAGACAATATTTCTTCATTGGATGAGATTGTCGTGATCGGATATGGGACGACAAAGGTGCGTGATTTAACGGGTTCTGTTCAAAGCGTTGATCTAGCTGCCATCGACCAACAACCTAACGTGAGTATCATGCAGGGAATCGCCGGTGCAGTACCTGGTCTAAATATAGGACAAGTGGACCAGGCTGGCGAAAATCCTTCGATTTCCATTCGCGGACAAACCTCCATTTCGGGAGAGTTAGATCCCCTAGTAGTCATTGACGGCATTATTTTTCGGGGAAATTTGATTGATATAAATCCATCGGATGTTAAATCTATTGAGGTACTTAAAGATGCTAGTGCTACTGCGATTTATGGCTCTCAGGCCTCGAATGGGGTCATATTGTTAACCACCAAGAGCGGAGGAAGGAAAGATGGTAAGCCGATCATTAATTTCTCAACCCAAATGTCTATTTCCGAGCCCACCCACGAACTGCGAGCCCAGGGTTCCGAGGCCTTTATCAAGAAAGTGGAAGAGTCGGATATCCAACAAAGTCGATTGGCACCCGATTATTTACAACCGAATCCGGACTGGGCTCAGACCACCAACTTCAAGACCAACCATGAAATTAATCAATTTGAAGCTGGCAATTCATTTGATTGGTACGACCATGTGACCCGCGATAATCCGCTTATCGTAAAGCACAATTTGTCGATTGCCAACTCCACGGATGTCAATAATTATTTTGCGTCTGTAGGATATACCAGGCAGGAGGGGAACTTGAGGGATGAATATTTCGACCGGATTAATGGCAGAATCAACTTGGGCACTTCGGTTACCGATTGGTTAAAGATTGATATACAATCCTTCTTCTCGCTAAGCAATTATGGACCACAAACCTATACCACCGTGGACCGGTTTATTGAGCCTTATGCCACACCGTTTGATCAGGAGGGGACTTTGGTAGAACGTCCGTTCGGAAATTCTATTAATCCGCTCATAGAAGATGATGCCGAAGTAGAAGACCAGCGGCTGAATCTCAATGGCATCTTCACCAGCACAGTAAAATTGCCGATCGAGGGATTGTCCTATCAATTTAGATTTGGAAATAACCACCAGTCAAATACAGAGAATGTATTTGAACCACATGGATTTAGTTTCCAAGGGTTCGGATCGAAAAGAGATGAAGCCCAAAATTCTTGGAGTGCGGATAACATTCTTTCGTACAGCCGGGCCTTTGGAAATAATCACGAATTGGATGTCACTTTACTTTATGGAGTGGAGGAGCGCAATTTTAGATTCACCGAAGCACAAGGTTCGAACTTTGTGAAAGGCGTCTTGGGTTTTAACAGCTTGCAGGTAGCCGCTGCAGATCAGCAAAAAGTCTTTTCGGGAGGATGGAATGAATCAAGTTTATACAATATGGGCAGAATCAGCTACCGGTTTATGGAGCGATATCTGATCACTGGTACGGTGAGACGTGATGGGTTTTCTGGTTTTAGTCAAGAAAATAAGTTTGGCACTTTCCCATCGGTGGCCTTGGGATGGATCATCTCCGATGAGCCTTTCTTTGAGGGTGCAGGTAGATGGCTCAGCTTTCTAAAATTGCGGGCATCTTATGGTAGTACTGGAAACCGCACCATTGGTCGATATCAAATACTGGCGGAAGTGGATGGAGAACCCGGCTATGTAACCGCGGATGGAACTTCTTTGTTTGCCCAGTGGATAAGTGCCTTGGAAAGCCCAGATCTGAAATGGGAAAAAACAACGGGAATCAATATAGGCCTTGATTTTAGACTACAGCAAGGAAGGTTTAGCGGGAGTATAAATTATTACAATAATAATACCTCTGATTTATTGTATGAAGTGGATATCCCCGCTCTGAATCGGTTTGAAATCTTTCCGGACAACCTGGGAGAAATTCATAATGAAGGTTTGGAAATCACCTTTTCTTCCACTAACATTTTAGCCCAAGATTTCAAATGGTCTACGGATCTTAGTTTCTCCCGGAATAGAAACAAGATCAATACCTTACTTGGGTTTGACGTCGATGGGGATGGTAATGAGGATGATTTAATTTCAGAAGGATTATTTATCGGCCAGTCACTCGGGGCCATTTATGACTACACGACAGATGGTTTTTGGCAGCTGACTGATGAAATACCGAATGGCTATGAGTTCGGATCTTACAAGGTCGTGGATCTTAACGGTGATGGCAGTTGGAATGGGGATGACAGATCCATCATCGGTAACCGCTTGCCAGCCTACCGGTTTGGTCTTAATAATGTGATGACATACAAGAATTGGACCTTGCGATTTTTTATCAATGCCATCCAGGGAGGTAAAAACAGGTATCTCGGCCAAGACAACTTATATAACTTAAGCATATTTAACACGGAGACTCATTTTAATCAAGCTTTTCCAGCGGGTTTGAATTATTGGACACCGGAAAACAGCACGGGTGCTACCTACCAGAGACCAGGTATTAAGGGCGCTGCCGGGATACGGGGAAACCGTTATACGCAACGGAATTTCGTACGATTACGCGACGCTGCTTTATCCTACTCCCTAGGTGCAGAAACGATACCATTTATCCAAAGTTTGAGGCTCACCTTAAGTAGCAGAAATTTACTTACCCTCACCAAGTGGCCCGGCTGGGACCCGGAAACAGGGATTGGTATCAATGATGCTGGTAGACCAGTGATGCGATCGTATAGCTTTGGATTAGACGTCTCATTTTAAAATATGACAACCATGAAAAATTACACATATAAATTTTTGTCTTTTGCCGGTCTCCTCTGCCTAACTCTACTGTTTTCCTGTGATGAGGATGCTTTCTTAGAAACGGAACCTGTAGATTTCTTTTCACCTGAAAATTCATTTAGCACAGCCGAAGATTTTGAGGCCGCGGTTATGAACCTGCACAGCCGGATGCGGGATGATTTTCATTCCGATGATGATGAAGACTTGTTTCCCTCTGCCGGAGTCCAGGCTACAGATATTTTTTACCTGCATAAGAATATTGGATTTAAAACCGATATCGGTTCGGTATACTTGCCAACCAACGATCT
>CAJQNM010000060.1 GCA_905479665.1 uncultured Saprospiraceae bacterium | reverse complement strand
CGTGGGAGAGTGCAGGGCGTGTTTCGCAGATAGCTTGTTAATTGATAATTGACAATGGACAATTGATAATGGATAATGGATAATGGATAATGGATAATGGATAATGGATAACTTACTGCTGGGTCATTTGCTGGCGTCTAGGACGACATCGATTTCAAGCTCCCTGTCGTTGCGTAGGACTGTGACCGTGATGAGATCTCCGGCCCGGTGATTCTCCAGAGCGAGAAAAAGATCGTTGTTGGATTCGATCACCTCATTTCCGAGACCAACGATGACATCTCCCAATTCGATTTGACCCGCTTGATTGCGGCGAGAAGGGATAAGTCCAGCTTTGGCTGCAGCACTGCCGGGCTCGACTTCAAAAACTAAAGCCCCCTTGATCCCAGCACGAGCGGCGAGCGTCTGTCGTGCCAATTGTACGCCGAGCATCGGTCTATTTATTTTGCCGTACTGGATAAGATCAGGGACGACCCATTTGAGCACATCGACCGGAATCGAAAAGCCGATCCCAGCGTATGCCCCAGAGGGGCTATAGATGGCCGTGTTGACCCCAATCAAATCGCCTCGTGAGTCGAGCAATGGCCCACCACTGTTGCCTGGATTAATTGCAGCATCTGTCTGAATCACATCTTTGATCGGGGTACCTGACCGGGATTTGATTTCTCGACCCAACGCACTAATGATACCCGTAGTCAGCGTCTGGTCCAGCCCAAAGGGGTTGCCAATGGCAAAGGCATGCTGACCTACCCTAAGATTGTCTGATGAGCCAAGCGGAATAGGCACAAGATCCCCTACGGGTGCTTTGATCTTGAGTATGGCGAGGTCCTTTTCGGGGGCGTAACCGACCAGGTCGGCCTCGTACGATTTTTGATTGGCGAGGGTTACGATCGCTTTGTCTGCATCCTCGATCACGTGAAAATTTGTGACGATGTGTCCATTCTGATCCCAGACAAACCCTGATCCGCTCCCTCGTGCAATTTCTGAAATATCCCTCGTCCAATAATCCTGCCGGTAGTTTGATGTGTTGATAAATGCCACCGATGGGGCCGCATTTTCAAATAGATCAATCGTAGCTGCTTCCTGTTTGCCATAGTCGGTGCGCTCGGGTTTGGGTTCATCATATGAAACACTGGAGACTTCTATGGGGCTCTTCCGCTCAATGCTATAATCTACTGTTGGCGTGTCCTGACGAGTCAAAAAAGATGTTCCAAAAAGTGCCCCCGCTGCAAAGAGGACAACAGACAAAATAATTATAGGTACATTTTTCATAGCTTTCATATGAACGCACAATTTAAGGAGAAGAGTACCAAGTGAGTAGCAGATTTATGACTGATAATAGGCTATCTTCAAATAATTGATTACAAATACGAATGAGTCGGTCTATGACCAATTCAAAAAAAAAATTGATGTGAAACGAACAATGCCAATGGTTACGATCCTTTGTTGCCATCTGTTGGTGGCATCGACCCAAACAGACTCGACGTTGCAGCTTCTTGACCAGATTCGAGCGGAGGGCATGGAGGATAGTCACGTGGAGATGATTGCATCTTCACTAACGGACATTTATGGACCTCGGCTCACCGGATCTCCGCAGCTCGATCGCGCCACCGAGTGGGCTCAAAAGCAGTTGAGCGACTGGGGGCTAAAAAACGTACATCTGGAAGAATGGGGTCCTTTCGGCAAAGGCTGGCAATTGGATCATTTTGAGATGCACATGCAAGAGCCAGCATACAGTCCACTCATCGCCTACCCTAAAGCTTGGTCACCATCTAGTGGCGAGGTGACTGGGGAGGTGATCTATTTGTCGGCCTCCAGTGCGGAGGAATTGGAAGACTTCCGAGGTAAGCTCACTGGAAAATTTGTACTCCTTGATTCGATCCGCACCATCGAGGAGTGGTTTGAACCACCATCGAAACGGCTGGATGCCGAAGCCTTGTTGGGAGTGGCCAATGCTGGCCAGCCCACACCACGCAGATTTCGTAATTATCGAGGCAGCGGTGCAAACTTCAGCACCGCCCTGTGGAAATTTCTCTACGAAGAGGAGCCGCTGGCAGTGATCGATCGCAGCTACAAAGGTGATCTTGGCACCGTCTTTCTTTCTCAAGCACGTGCCTCTGGTCAATCTTCGAGATCGACAGAAGAGGTGGTCCCGCAAATTACGATGTCTGTCGAGCACTACAATCGCATATTTCGGCTTTACAACGCAGATTTGCCCATCGAGCTCACAATGGATCTCAGCGCATCTTTTCACAATCCGGATGGCATGGAACACAACATCATCGCCGAAATACCAGGAACAGATCTGGCTGATGAGATTGTCATGCTCGGAGCTCATTTTGATTCTTGGCATACAGGTACCGGAGCCACGGACAATGCTGCCGGTTCAACCGTGATGATGGAGGCGGTGCGAATACTACAGAGCACTTTTGCTGAAGCCGGTATTCAGCCGCGTCGCACCATACGCTTGGCACTCTGGACTGGCGAAGAACAGGGTCTACTGGGTTCGAAAGGCTATGTCGGCGAGCACTTTGCTAAGACAGACGACTTTGGCAACGCGATCGAACTAAAACCTGAACACGAAAAAGTGTCAGCATACTACAATCTGGACAATGGCACAGGCAAGATCCGGGGGATGTACCTACAAGGCAATGAAGGTGTACGCAGTATTTTTCGCGAGTGGTTCGATCCCTTTGAGGATCTGGATGCAGCAACCTTAACGTCAGCTAATACGGGAGGAACTGACCACCTGGCATTTGATGTGGTAGGAATTCCAGGATTTCAATTTTTGCAAGATCCGATAGCTTACGGCACACGGACCCATCATAGCAATATGGATCATTTTGATCACCTTGTCTTAGATGACCTGAAACAGGCTGCCACGATTGTTGCTACATTTGTCTATCGCACAGCACAACGTGACGAATTGCTGCCGCGCAAAAAGCTCAATGACTAATTAAGAAAATATGAACAATCGCCTGCTCTGGTTTATCTATGTCGCAGTACTTGCTATTGCCATCGCTTTGGCCTGCCAACCGCAAGAAAAAATCGCTGAAGAAACGCTCCAGCTTACGTATGCACCCAATAATGATGGTCTCACCCTCCCTGCCGGATTTTCGGCCGTGGTCGTAGCAGACTCACTGGGGCGCGGCCGTCAACTTGCGATCCGCGATAACGGTGATATTTTTGTCCATCTCGCCAATGAAGATAAAGATGGAAATAGCATCAAGGTGCTGAGAGACACCAGCGGCAATGGCAAGAGCGACTTGATCGAGAGCTTTGCCCCTTATCGCGGCACCGGCCTTAAACTGCACAAAGAACACCTCTATTTTGCCACCAAGGACAAGGTCATGCGAGTCCCCTTATCCGACGACTTGGTGCCAAATAGTACTATCGATACGATCGTACACCTGGAGGGAAGTAAAGGCGGCCATAGCGAAAAGTCCTTTGATTTTGACCATTCCGGAAACCTCTATGTGAATGTCGGTTCACTAACGAACGCATGCATGGAGGAGGCACGATCGAAGGAATCGCCGGGTCTACAACCTTGCGTAGAGTTAGAAACCCGTGCTGGCATTTGGAAGTTTTCAGATTCAGAGTTGGGCCAGAAACAGACGCTCGAAGACAGGTATGCAACTGGTATTCGTAACGCAGTGGCGATTCAATGGAACAAATCAGTAAACTCTTTGTACTGCGTTTCTCATGGGAGGGATGACATGCATCGTTTTTGGCCAGAAAAATTTGCAGAAGAAGAAAATTTAGAACTTCCGGCAGAAGAATTCTTCCAAGTTGAAGAAGGCGATGACTTTGGTTGGCCCTACTGTTATTTCAATTCCATGGATGGTCAAAAATACCTCAACCCCGAATATGGTGGTGATGGCAAAACAATCGATCGCTGTGCGGAGGCCAAAAAGCCTTTGGTGGGGTTTCCCGCCCACTACGCGCCTAATGATCTTCTTTTTTATTCAGGAAATCAATTTCCGGAAAAGTATCAAGGAGGTGCTTTTATCGCATTTCATGGATCCTGGAATCGTCTGGGCGCTCCGCAGGATGGCTATAATGTAGTTTTCCAACCCATGCAAGACGGATTGCCCAATGGAGACTGGGAAGTTTTTGCAGGAGGCTTTGGTGGCGCCGACGAGATCAAAGCACCCGGTGATGCGAAATATCGTCCCTGCGGTCTTTCGCAGGGTCCTGACGGTAGCCTCTACATCGTTGACTCTGCCAAAGGTAGGGTCTGGCGTGTGGTGCATACCAGCTAAATCCTTTTACAATGAGACAACTTACGTATTGCATTCTGGCAGCCTTGGGCTTTGCCATGGCTTGCCAGAACAGCACTGAGAAGGCGTTTGAGCCAAATATCACCCCCGCAGATCTTGATCATTACATTGCCGAACTGTCATCTGATCACTACCTGGGTAGAAAACCATTTAGTGAAGGTGAAGAGCGAACGGTCGACTATCTGGTCAAGGAATTGGAAACGCTGGGTGTGCAACCCGGCAATGGTGATTCCTACATTCAAGAAGTACCTATGGTGGAGATCACAGGGACACCCGACCCAACAATGAAGTTTGCCAGCAAAAAGGGAAATGTGGAGCTCGATCTCGGGGAAGAGTTCGTCTCCTACACTGAGCGTATCCAAGAGAAAATCGAGGTGCAAAATTCAGAAGTACTCTTCTGCGGTTTTGGCATCACCGCCCCAGAATACAGTTGGGATGATTTTGCAGGACAGGACATCAAGGGCAAGACCATCGTCGTACTGGTCAATGATCCCGGATTTGGTGGAGATGATAAAGATTTTTTTAAGGGCGATATCATGACCTACTATGGTCGATGGACCTATAAATATGAAGAAGCGGGGCGGCAGGGAGCTGGTGCAGTACTGATCGTACATGAGACGACCTCTGCAGGCTACCCATGGTTTGTGGTTTCAAGTTCTTGGGGAGGAGGCCAGCTAAACTTACGTCCGCCTGATGGGAACAAAGACAAGGCTGCTATCCAAGGATGGGTCTCACTTGATGCAGCGAAAGAACTCTTTGAGAAACAAGGCTATGATCTGGGCGCAGAAATTCGCAAAGCGCGGACCCCAGAATTTAAGCCTTTTTCACTCGGATACACGATGTCACACAATCTGACCAACACTTTTAAGGAAGATGTATCAAAGAATGTGGTGGGCATGATCAAAGGCAGCGAACGTCCCGATGAGTCCATCCTCTATTCGGCTCATTGGGATCATCTTGGCGTGGGGCAGGTCGTAGATGGTGACTCGATCTATAATGGAGCGCTAGACAATGGAAGTGGTGTCGCTTGTGTCCTCTCGATCGCCAAGCAGTTTGCTCAGGCACCCCAACCCGATCGATCCGTAGTTTTCCTTTTTGTGACTGCCGAGGAACAGGGCCTGCTTGGTTCTCAATACTATGCCGAAAATCCCATTTTTCCGATAAATCTATCTGTAGCCAATCTCAACATGGACGGCCTGATCGCCATTGGCCCGATGAAATACTTGACCATCACCGGCATGGGGCATTCGGAGATGGATGAATACGCCCGTGTTGCTGCGGCTGCGCAGGGACGAGAAATACTGGCCGATCCTGAGCCGGAAAAAGGCTACTTCTTCCGAAGTGATCACTTCAACTTTGCCAAAGTGGGGATCCCTGCGCTCTATGCTGAGGGGGGAAAAGAACACCTTGAAAAGGGAGAAGCATTTGTGACGCAAAAGCGGGATGAATACACCTCTGATCGCTACCATAAACCAGCCGACGAGTATGTACCTGCAGATTGGGATCTACGAGGATTGGTCCAGGATGCAACCCTGTACTTCAAGATCGGAGAAAAATTGGCCTCTGAAACCATTTTTCCGAAGTGGAACGAGGGCAGCGAATTTAAGGCGGCTAGAGACGCCTCTCAGTTGAAAAACTAAGAGTTCGATCTTTTATGTTCAAAGTTCAATGGGGTTCAAGTGTTGTTCAAGGTTCAATGCAGTTTCGGAATCAAGACGATCCTTGAATAAATCGCGACCAAGTCTGATGTCTGATGTCTCATATCTAGCGTCTGGCCCTATTCAAAGTTCAATGGGGTTCAAGGTTCAATGCAGTTTCGGAATGATGGCGATCCTTGAATAAATCGCGACCAAGTCTGATGTCTGATGTCTCATGTCTCAATGTCTCATATCTCATATCCAGCGTCTGGAACTTTAGGGACAAGGAACGGACACGGTATAGAGTTGCCCGAGATCATTGACCCGGATGCGAAAACAGAAACCACTGGGCGATTTCAAGATGACGCCATAGCAAGAATCGTCTACATATACATCTCCTTTTTCGGCATGTATCTGTACGATGGGCTCACAGACCTCTTCATGGTCAATGCGTATCTCGCAAACCTCTGATTCTACTCCACAGACTTTCATGAATGCGACATTGTGGCTACCGGGATTGGTATAAATGATCGTCTCGGTGCCGCCAACCGTGCTGGCGATGGAATCCAGCAAATTTCCGCCCGCATCATAGACTTTCAGTGCATTGCAATTACTGCAAAAATTCTCAATGTCCACTTCGATTTTATTGATAACCCCAAGCGGCGCTAGTTCCACTCGCAGTGCGGCTGGGACCATTTGAAGCTTTCCAGCTATATCGTCAAAAGTAAATGAACATGATGCAAAAAGAGGCTCGATGCGATGTGTAAGACCACTTTCTACCCAGCTGTCACCACAAATCGTGGGGACTGCAGGAGTTGGATTCATGAAAGGGATCACGGTGGTTTGCGCTTGCAACGCAAAGGCCAGGATACCAATAAGTAGGGTTGTTGTTATTAATTTCATTTGAAATAATTTTAATGGTTCTCAAAAGACTGTCAACCATAAGAGAGTCATTGCCTGACCTTTTCACAAAAATTATCCTCTTCTTAGTTATCTTTTGATTTTGTAGTAAGACCAGATGACAATGGACATTGAGAAACTAAAGTATCCCACCGGCAAATTTTCAAAGAGTGATGATTTTAGCCGAGACCAACTGCTCGCTTGGTCTCGTGACATCGAAGAACTCCCTCTCCTACTGAAAGATCAGATTGTGCAAATGAGTGCAGATCAAATGGACAAGCCCTATCGACCCGGTGGTTGGACTGGGCGCCAAGTAGTGCATCATATCGCCGACAGCCATCTCAATGCCATCATTCGCTTTAAGCTTTCGCTCACGGAAGACAGCCCAACGATCAAGCCTTACCATGAGGCAGAGTGGGCAAAACTAGCCGACTACCGAGAGCCCGTCCAAGTGTCATTGACCTTACTCGAGGCACTTCATGCGCGGTGGTATGTGCTCCTGCGAAGCATGGATGAGGAGAATTTTCAAAAGACCTATACGCATCCCGAATATGGCAACAAGTGGAAATTGGGCACGGTCCTTTCCCTGTATGCCTGGCATGGCAAACACCATCTTGGGCATCTCAAACTGCTCGTAGATTGAGAAAAGCACTTGTTTATCTACTTGTACTCTGTTCGTGCTCCCAGCCCGCAGAAAAAGGTCTTGCACCCGATGCAAACAATGGAGGCCTGATCCTTCCGGAAGGATTTGGAGCGCTCGTCGTTGCGGACAGCATCGGTCGCTCCCGGCATATGGCCGTCAACGATAATGGGGATATCTACGTCAAACTGCGGGTGATCGAAGGAGACCGTGGTAGCGTAGCTCTGCGAGATGAGGACGGTGACGGTAAGATGGATGTCATCAAGCGATTTGGAGATTATCCCAATGATGGCAGCTTTGCCACCGAAATGCGCATCCACAACGGGTATCTCTATTTCAGTTCTGAATTGGTGGTGTACCGGCAGAAGATCACTCCTGGAAAACTGATTCCTGAAGTTATCGAGCAGGTTATTCTTAAGGATCATCATCCTATGCGCTGGCACAATGCTAAGTCACTGGCCTTTGATGGCAAAGGGGGGATGTATGTCACATTTAGCGCTCCTACGAATGCCTGCGAAGACTGGCACTCCGTAGCGGAGGGCACCACCGCCAATGTCAAGGGAGAAGATCCTTGTAGACAGCTGGAATCACTGGCGGGGATTTGGCGCTTCGACGAAAACAAAACTGTCCAGTCTCAGGCAGATGGTGTGCGATTTGCCACCGGGATACGCAGTGTGGTGGCGATGGCTTGGAATCCCCAAGACAATCAGCTGTACGCCATCAATCATGGCCGGGACTACCTGCACAGCCATGCGCCGCAGCACTTTAGTGAGTGGCAAAACAGTGTTCTGCCTGCTGAAGAGTTTATGCGGATCAAGGAGGATGATAATTACGGCTGGCCATATACTTACTACGATCATTTTAAAAATCAAAGGCTGTGGGCACCAGAGTACGGAGGAGACGGAAGCAAAGAAGCAAGTGAGTTTACTGCGCCACTCATGGGCCTGCCCGCACATTGGGCTCCCAATGACATGCTCTTCTATCGGGGTGATCAATTTCCAGCACGATATAAGGATGGCGCTTTTGTTGCCTTTCACGGATCGACAAATCGAGCTCCCTACCCCCAGGCGGGCTATGTTGTAGCCTTTCTACCTTTCAGCAATGGAGCTCCATCAGGTGAGATGGAAATATTTGCGGATGGATTTGCTGGCACGGACCAGATTGTCCAAATGAAGGATGCACAGTACCGACCGATGGGCTTGGCAGAAGGCCCCGACGGATCACTGTATATCTCAGAATCCACCCAAGGCAGAATCTGGCGCATATTATATTTAAATGACCCTCTTGCCTTTCATGAGAATCAGCTGGCTGCCATGGAACAACTGAAGAGAAAAAGCTATCTCAAAACCCCCGACCCGGTTACTGATCTGCTGCAATAGGAAATTCAAAACTACTTCCCACGAAATACTGGCTTTCTCTTTTCGATAAATGCGGCAACACCCTCCTTGGCATCTTCGGTCTGAAAACACTCGGCAAACTGTCTGATCTCAGCTTGCAGCCCTTCTTGGTAGTTGTAATAGTGCTTGTTTACCAATGCAATTATTTTTTGCGCTGCGATGGGTGCTTTTGAGGTAACCTTCAGCAGTATTTCGGTTGCTTTTGCGACCTCCTCACCGGGTGCTACTACGTGATTTACCAGACCCAGGGCTTTTGCTTCCTCTGCTCCGATCATATCTCCAGTCAATAGGAGCTCGAGCGCCTTGCCCTTGCCAATGAGCAGTGGTAGGCGCTGTGTGCCACCATAACCAGGTATGATGCCCAGATTGATTTCCGGCTGGCCGAAGCGCGCATTGGAACTGGCCACACGCATGTGACAAGCCATCGCCAATTCACACCCGCCGCCCAAAGCAAAACCATTTACTGCAGCGATCACCGGCACTCGACACTGTTCGATACGGCTAAATGTCTCGAAACCAAATTGTCCCAATTGCTTTAGGCTGTCGTCTTCAAACTTAAAACCCTTGATGTCTGCCCCTGCCACAAACGCTTTTTCTCCTGCACCAGTGAGAATAACCCCGCGCAAGTCCTCTCTTTCAGCTACCTCTTCAAAAGCATCATGAAGTCCCCGCATCACCGCCGCATTAATAGCATTGAGTGCCTCCGGTCTACTTATGGTCAGCGTGAGGATTTGTTGATCTTCACTGGCAAGTACTACGTCATTTCCCATCTGCCTATTTTTTCTGTAAAATAGATCATCTCGCAACCAACAACAAGATCATTGCTAAAAAGTAACTTTGAGAAATCTAAAAATAATGACGTCAGATATGCCAGTTATCGAAGATATTCAGATGGTGGATCTAAAGAGCCAATACCTCAAGATCAAGCCCGAAATTGATGACGCTGTTCTAAAGGTCATTTCCTCTACTCGCTATATCAATGGGCCGGAGGTGTCCGCATTTGAGCAGGAGCTCGCCACCTATTTAGGAGTGAAACATGTGGTCGGCTGTGCCAATGGCACAGATGCGCTGCAAATCGCTCTCATGGCCTTAGGACTTGAGCCTGGAGACGAAGTGATCGTCCCTTCTTTTACCTATGTGGCCACTGCGGAGGTCATCGGCTTGCTGGGACTCACACCAGTGATGATTGATGTTGACCCACTCTATTTTCACATCACTGCTGAACTCGTCGAAAACGCAATTACCCCCCGAACCAAAGCAATCGTACCGGTGCATCTCTTTGGCCAGTCAGCCCCGATGGAGGAGATCATGCAAATAGCCCGTTCCCACCAGCTATTCGTGGTGGAAGATAATGCCCAATCGATCGGATCTAAGCTCACTTATCAGGATGGAAAGACCCACGTCAGTGGTACGATCGGAGACGTCGGCACGACCTCTTTTTTTCCTGCAAAAAACCTCGGTTGCTATGGCGACGGGGGAGCCCTATTTACCAACGATGATGACCTCGCCGCTAACTTACGCATGATTGCCAATCATGGCCAATCCAAGCGCTACTATCACGACCAGCTGGGAGTGAATTCGCGTCTCGATGCCATGCAGGCGACGATCTTACGTATCAAATTGCGACATCTAGACGGGTATTCCGCAAGTCGACTTGCCGTCGCGGACGCATACGATGCCCAGTTTGCCGCTCTAAAACACGTGATCACACCGAAAAGAGATGGCTCTAGTACCCACGTCTTTCATCAGTATACCCTTCAGGTACCGGCTGCCGATAGAGAACCACTCATCTCACATCTCAAGTCCCATGGCATCCCTGCTATGATTTATTATCCCGTTCCGCTTTATGCTCAGAAGGCCTTTGCTCCATACTGGCAAAAAGGGGAAATGCTGCCAGTCACAGAAAAACTATCCGCAACCGTTATGTCACTCCCCATGCATACCGAGATGACTCCAGCGCTTATTGACCATATCACTGGGGCTATCAAATCTTTTTACCATGACTGATTACTTTGTCCATGAATCGGCCATCGTCGATGATGGCGCCAAAATTGGGAAGGACACTAAGATCTGGCACTTCTGTCACATCATGCCAGAAGCTATAATCGGAGCGGACTGCAGTCTCGGCCAAAACGTATTTGTTGCCAACGGTGTAGAAATCGGCAGAAATGTCAAAATTCAAAATAATGTCTCCCTCTACACGGGTGTCATCTGTGAGGACGATGTTTTTCTAGGGCCTTCCGTGGTTTTTACCAATGTGATCAATCCTCGCAGTGCCGTAAATCGCAAGTCCGAGTATATGAAGACCACCGTGCGTTGCGGAGCATCCATCGGAGCAAATGCGACGATCGTTTGTGGCAATGACATCGGAGCCTACGCATTCATTGGTGCTGGGACGGTGGTGACAAAAGAGGTGCCTGCCTTCGCGCTGATGGTTGGGAATCCTGCTCGCCAAATGGGGTGGATGAGCATGGGCGGCGTGCGACTTGATTTAGACGAACAGGGTTTTGCTGAGTGTCCAGTTGATGGGGGAAAATATAGAATGGAGGATGGCGTGCTAGCGCCGTTTGATTGAATAGTGAATAGTGAATAGTGAATAGTTCAACTTCTTAAATCAATGGCACTCTTAGAAATTGTTCTACAGAATTGGGTTCTTGGGGGACAGAACCCATACTGACATCAAATTTCAGACGGTACTTGGGATTTCTCACATTGTTAAGTTGGTTAAGAGATGGTCGTCTTTCTTTTGGAGAAGAAAATTTGGCCAAAATGCGAATGGGTTGTGGTCACAAAAGTATTTTCATGCAATTGTGGCAGACAACGATGAATTGGAGCACAGCAATATTCCAGGAGAGATGTATAATCTTAGTTATCTCGACCGATGTATCGGATACATTGAAGACATCGCTGGAATCATGGACTTTCCCTTTCTGTCGAACTCACGGCAGTTATTAGTTCTATTGTCAGGATATATGAGGAATAGTCAGCTATGGCAACGGGTTAATATCCTTGGGTAGAATTTTCGTGGTTGTTCTCTTCCAAGGCACTTTAGTGCCTTGCTTAGATTGGTAAGCAATGGGTTAAAACCCATTGGAAGAGGAAGCAAAGGTTAAAACTCATTGGCGTAAAAACCAATGCGAAGAGGATTCCAAACTAAGTTTACTTCGATAAGATTATCGGCATACGAGGTATGCTGTTGGTGAGTTGTCTGGACAAGGGAGGCGATAATTTCTCAGGAATAGGCTCCCTTTTCGGTTTTAGTGCTACACGAATTTTTCCTTGAGATCACGGCTGACCAAATGGTGCAACCTGTCATTTTGACGCTCGGCAGTGGAGCGAAGCCAATTAAAATTTTATGAAATTAAGTACTCCAAAATTCGTATGTCCTTTGATCTCCAATTTCCTGAATTAATTCTACCCTTTGAAACACCCATGAGAATCTTCGTCTATGACGGACAATAATTCTGCCAGATTACTTGATTCCGCAAAAGGTTCATACAATTGCCATTTTCCTGATGCTCTCATCCAATAAAGTTTCCAAATCTTTTGTGTCTTTACGTACTTGATTTTGGCATAAGCCATGTTCATAAACTCGTTAGGATTAGACCACGCTGGTCTTACCTCAAATAGCTCAATGGTCGATTTATCGTACGTATACCCTAAATCAAGTTTATCTCTTATTTCAACAGGAGGTCTATTTCTCTTGATGAAATTTTGAATTATGCGCTCATTTATATCTACTATGTTTTCGCTCATCTATTGCAATTGTCTATCCTGTTTGGGCATGATGAATCTGCGGTATGATGCAGACTTGGCAAGAGCCAAAGAAATATACGAATTTGGTGGCGAATCACTACGTATCATTATTCACGGGATAGGGCCCCTCTGAAAACACCTCGGTGTGATATCCTTTTGATCCAACATCTTTAGAGAGCTGACTGCGAAAGTCTTTGTTTTCACGTAGGCAATCAAGGACATGCTCAAAATCATAGCGGGGCTCCCAACTCAATTCTCTTCTGGCCTTTTGATTTACATAGACACGGTCAATATTTGGCAACATCTTCCATCCTTTGTTCAGAAATAATTTTTGATATGAGGGATATATTCTTGCTACGACTCCAGGAGCGTCCACCTGTAGCTCTTGCAAATCAGCCTCACAAAATGGAGATGATGCACTAATAATATATTTGGCAAAACCTATTTCTTCCGCCCTACTCATGGCGCATAGGTGGGCCGAGACAACGTCTTCAATATCGACTCGGCGGTACAAATGCTCAATCGCCTTGAGATTGAGATCATCATACCCATCTCTCAATATTTTATTGTCGTCTTCCTCCGGAAAAAAGCGTGATGTTTTCAATACCAGGCAAGGCAGCTTTTCATTGCGGTAGGATAATTGACACATTGATTCGGCTGCATTCTTGGTCACACCATAAATATTCTTTGGGACAGGGATGGTATTTTCCGTGACCCAAATAGCAGGGCTGCCGAGATCGGGCGTAAGTACATCACCAAAAGTGCTGGTGGTACTGGTGTAAATAAAACCTTTGACTTGTGCATTAATCGCCGCCCGCAATAAATTTAGTGTGCCCGTAATATTTGTGTCGATAAAATCTTGCTCCGAATGCGTAGCAACATGAGGCTTATGCAGTGTGGCTGTGTGCAGCACATGATCGATGTCCTTAAAACAATTTTGCAAAAAATCACGGTCGGTTATTGACCCCACTGCGTGCGTATGAGACCCTGGTTTCAAATCAATCCCCAGGTAGGAAATATCCTTGTCTTTCAGCGTACGAGCAAGCGCCTCACCCAAATGGCCACTGCTGCCGGTGACTAACACCTTCATCCTTCTCCCAACTCCTGGGCCCTCTTTTCAGCCGCCATCGCTCCATCAATAAGGGCTTGCTTTAGACCCTTATCTTCAAAAGCAGCCAGCGCTGCTTCTGTGGTTCCGCCCCGAGAGGCGACTTTGGCGATCCAATCGCTGCAGGAGAGATCATTGACGTGAAAAAGCTCTACGGCACCCATGAATGTCTGCCAGGTCAGGAGCTCCGCCTCTGATGCTGAAAAGCCCATTTTCTCAGCAGCCTCGATAAGGGACTGCATGAAATAGAAAACGTAGGCGGGGCCACTGCCAGAGATCGCGGTAGCCGCATCAAGTAAACGCTCTTTCTCCACATACACAGTCTTTCCCGTTGTGTTGAGCAGATTCTGCACAGTCACTAACTCGATGCGCGTGACTGAGTCTGTCGAAGTGAAGGCGGTCATACCCATCCCGATTTGTGCCGGGAGATTTGGCATGGCTCGTATGATTTTGTCCACTCCTAAAGACTCACGAATAGTCG
>CAJQNM010000059.1 GCA_905479665.1 uncultured Saprospiraceae bacterium | reverse complement strand
GGTAAAAAATTATACCAACGACCTCAGTCAAAACGACTGGCCGGAAAGAATGTCAAAATATGGCTGGGATGGCCCCTACCCCAAGCATCAGGAGTTTAGAACAGCCTATGAAGGCTGCTCATGGGAGGTCAAGGATGTCGTGACCGAAGGCACAAATATCATGGCTTGGTTGGAGATTACCGTAAGATGGGTGGGAAATTTTGACAAAGATGTCCTGAGAGATGCTGAGCCAACTGGGGAGACCGTAAAGTGGTAAGAAGTATGGAATTTTAATGTCATCGATGGAAATTCCTTCTCTCCGCAGGTGATTCTCTGACCTGCGGAGTTATTTTTTCTTCTTTGCTTGCATCTCGAAAGCCTGTCTCATCGTAACCACCACTTCTCCTTCAAGCTCTCCAAATTCTAGCTGGATATCATCATGCACCGCGTACAACTTGTCTGCTGCGACAGCATTTAGCTCTTTGCGATCACCTTGCACCTGACCATATAAACGGTTGTCCTCTTCAACAATTTCTAAGGTAAATCCCACCGGAAATTCATATGCTCCTACCAAGGATTCCAATTGCTGATCGCTGAGAGCGACAGCATTAAGGACAATGTTTTCGTCATCGACGCGCATATACGTTTCACCCAAACCTAGATCACGGAGCTGAAGCATAGTGATCTTACCTAACTCATCCCGGGAAAATACTAGCCGTGAAAATACATCTTTCGCAAAAAGAAAATTTGTGGCGTCGACGGCAGCCAACGAGATTTTTGCACCACCCTTGCTGTGGTATTTTAAGACACCATCTTGAAGTGTGATGTGTTTCCTATTTCCAAGTACATCTTCGTATAAACCCGAAAACTTAATGAGGTCCTCTTGACTTAAGACAAGGTCTCCTCCTCTCTCTTCTTCCATGCCGATGGCAGCAGCTGCGAACTTAGATGTTATATATTCCAGGTTTTGCGAACAATCGCAGTTGGTAAGAACCGCAACAAAGACATCATGGGCCGCTACATACAGGGCAAATGAAGTGAAGCCATTAATTATTCCGTCATGCTTTATGGTTTCTTCTCCATTGAGTTTACCAATCATCCAGCCATAGCCATAGGGGATGGATTTTCCGTCTGCCTTCTGATGTGCTGCGTGTGCGGAGGCAAGCAATTCAGATCCGATAATCTTACCGCGAGAAATTGCCTTGTTCCAAATATGAAGGTCTTGCACCGTAGAGAGTAACCCGCCACCAGCGAATGGAATTCTCATGTCAAGACTTTCAGCTGGAATCAATTCACCCTCTGATGATGAATGACCAACGACGGTCGGACGGTTGGAGCCATATTCATAGCTCGTTTGGTGCATTTCCAGAGGCTGGAAAATATGCTTGGTCAAATAGTTTTGGTAGCCCATTCCAGAAACATTTTCAATGACGGCCCCGAGCATGTAATAGCCAAAATTTGAATACTTGTATGCAGTACCTGCAGAAAAACCCAGAGGTGCATCGAGAAACATCTGGAATATGGAATCTCGAATCGCTGGCTTAGTTTCCAACAGATTAACTTTATCCTTCCATCCCTCAATCTCATTCTGATTTCCGAGCCCAGAAGTATGTGTCAGCAGTTCCCCAATCGTAATGGAAGTCTTGTCCTCGGGTAGATCCTGCATGTATGCACTGACTGGGTCATCTAGTCGAATCTTCCCTTGTTCTACGAGCTGCAGAATTGCTGCTGCCGTAAACTGCTTGGTGATTGAGCCAATCCGAAAAACCTGATTTGGCTTCATCTCAACACCATTGATTGCATCAGCCATCCCAATGGCATTGTTATATATCACTCTGCCATCCTTTGAGACAAGCACATTTACTCCTGGACCAACCTGCTCAAAATGTTCTGAGATTATCTGATCAAAGCGGTCGCTCTGCGCCTGCCCCAGTAGTAAATTGCAGGATAGAAGAATAGATGAAAGGATTAAGAAAGTCAGTCGCTGATGCATGGCAGAAATTTTTCGCTGTGATTGTTGTAGCATTTCGGCCCTTTGACGATTAGCTAAGAGACCCGGTTACAGGTAACTCCCTTCCTGGCACTAATCTGCTTTATGACCCTTGAAACCTAATGTCGAGTCAATCACTTCTCCATAGCGAGGAGGGCTATGCGCTTCGCTGGCAAAAGAAATCATCTTCGCTAAAATATCTGGATATTTTCCGGCCAGGTTTGCCTTCTCTTCGATGTCACTACTCAAATCATAGAGTTCAAAATCAGTGGACTTGGGAGGCTTGATCGCCTTCCAGTTTTGCATTCGTACCGCGGTCGAATTATTATCTTCCCAGTAGAGGAAATCGTGGGTGGATTGTTCTTTCGAAGATTCATCTTTCCCCAGCAGTGTTGGTAAAATAGAAATTCCATCTGTGGATGCAGGATGCGGCAAGTCGGCAATATCCGCCAGCGTTGGCATGATGTCAGGAAAATAGCCCAGATGATCAGAAATCTGTCCACCCTTGATTTTCCCTGGCCATCTTACCATAAATGGAATGCGCAAACCCCCTTCGTAAAAAAGTCGCTTTCCTCCTCTAAATCTCTGACCCGTTTGCGGATCCAAATTAGGAGCGAAAAACCCATACGGATGCTTCTCATTCTTAAAATAATCCTGACCCCCATTATCGCCGCAAAGAAATACAATGGTCTTTTCGTCAAGATTTAGTTCTTTCAGAAGATCCATGATTTCGCCAAGCTGTCGATCAGCCATCTCGATCATAGCAGCGTACATTTGGGCATCGTGTTCACCTCTTTGGTTTGCTGCATCCCAATCCTTATCCTGATATTTTATCCAGGCGGGATCGCTATCGGGCATATGCCAATGACCGTGTGGAGGAGTCCAGGGCAGGTAGGCAAAAAATGGACGATTCTTGTTCTTCCGGATGAAATCAAGACCGGCTTCGTGAATAAGATAATGGGAAAATGTTTCACCTGAGTGCGCATCACCAGTATTCCCTTCCAAGGGAACTTTCTTGCTGTTCTTCACTAAATATCTCGGAT
>CAJQNM010000058.1 GCA_905479665.1 uncultured Saprospiraceae bacterium | reverse complement strand
CAGGTCGTCAAATGAATCAACTGCCTGTATTAATGCCAACCGCTCGCGTTGTTTGGTGCTGACAGCAGCGTCATGCTCCCAGCGTTCCGCCAGCTTGCCAAACGCGCCTTTCAGCGCTCCCAGCTGGCGATTATCCCACACATCATACAATTCCAGACGGACCTCGCCCTCAACATGCAATGCCAGATATAGACCGAACCAGTGAATCCAACCAGTCCCCAACTCAACCAGTGCTGCACCATCTTTAAGCACACCGTACTTGCAGGCCAGTGCGACCAGCAGATCACCGCGCTCGACATACTTCTTAATACTCTGCTGGCGCCGTTTTTTCTGCCCAAAATATTGACCCAGTCATTTCTTTTATCGACACTCCGGAGGATATTCGAGACACGTACCAATATTTTACGGAAGCGGATATGAAAAAAGTACGTGATGCTGGCTATGCAGCAGATTTTTATTCCTTGGAAGAAAGCGTGCAAGAATATGTGCAGGCATTTTTGACGGATGAAGAATATTATTGACTTATCCAGGCAGGCTTTCCTGCTTGCGGGGAGGCATATTTCGGAATAGTTGGAGGCAAAACAATACATATTAAAAAACTAACATTTTCGACATGCACGTATTTACGACCAACAAAGACATGCTCGAATATTTAGAGCCGTTCCGAAAGGCCGGGAGCACCATTGGCTTTGTGCCAACCATGGGAGCGATCCATACCGGTCATCAAGCCTTGATTAAGCGAAGCGGGAATGAAAGCGATGTGACGATCGTAAGCATATTTGTAAATCCTACTCAATTTAATGATCCCAAAGATCTGATCAAATATCCTCGACCACTCGCTCAGGACATTCATAAGATCTCTGGGGCTGGTGCAGATGTACTTTATCTGCCTCGCGATGAGGAAGTATACCCTCCTGATTTTGTTCCAGTTGTTTTTGATCCCGGTCACCTTCAGCAAGTCATGGAGGGACCCTTCCGTCCTGGTCATTTTGAGGGTGTCATAACGGTTGTCCATCGGCTCCTTGACGTGGTCAAACCAAGTCGACTGTACATGGGTCTCAAGGATTACCAACAGCAGACGATCATCCGACACATGATCAAGAAGGTACAAATGCCGGTAGAGTTGGTGCCTTGTACAATCGTGCGAGAGGAAGACGGCCTTGCTTTCAGCTCTCGCAACGTACGTATCGATCCTGCCCTACGCAGTATAGCTCCGAGCATCTATCAGACCTTGCTGGAAGCGCGCAAGATGCTGGAGACAAAAGAAGCAGATGATGTACGAACTTGGGGCAGTGAGATACTGAATGACCTTGGTTTTCGCACGGAGTATTTCGAGCTTTGTGATGGAATCAGTCTAGAACCGGTCATCCAGAAAAAGGAGCACGACTTGATTGTAGGGTGCGTTGCAGCCTGGCTCGGAGATGTCCGACTCATCGATAATCTAGTTCTCAAAGGCCACCCCCTGAACGCGTGAGACACTTTCGTCGTTTGAAAGTCGTTCCTAATCCAGAACCAACGGAATTAATACCTAATTTGTGAAACTATGTTGCTCAAAATATTTAAGTCCAAAATACATCGTGCTTCCATCACAGAAGCCAATCTGAACTATGTAGGGTCGATCACGATTGATGAAGCGCTCATGGAGGCTGCCAATCTTCTCGAAGGAGAAAAAGTACAGATTGTAAACAACAATAACGGCGAGCGAATTGAGACTTATGTTATTCGCGGAGAGCGGGGCTCCGGAGTGATCTGTCTGAATGGGGCAGCGGCTCGCAGGGCCGAAGTTGGGGATATTGTAATTATTATCTCCTATGGCTACATGACTCCAGAAGAAGCCCGTGACTACAAACCGACGACCATATTTCCTGGTAAAAACAATACGTTGACTTAAGCCCCTTTTCTGTTTTGAACAAACTGCTATCCAATATTCTCAAGTTCATTCTTTTTGTCGGAATAGGTGCCACGATACTAGTCGTACTTTATCGAAAACTGAATGCCAGCTATCAGGCTCAATGCATCACTGATGGCATCCCTCTCGAGGATTGTTCATTGATCGACAAAGTATGGAGCGATTTTCAAAATTCGAGTTTATTATGGTTGGGGATCGTTTTGCTGTGCTACATGATCAGTAATATAAGTCGATCTTACCGCTGGAAGTATCTTATCGACTCACTTGGGTACAAGACACGCTTGCGAAATGTTTTTCACTCCACGATGTTGCTCTATTTTGCCAATTTAGGATTTCCGCGCATGGGTGAGTTTGTGCGGGCGGGTTCGATTGCGCGCTACGAGAAAATACCATTCGAAAAATTAATGGGTACCGCGATCGTGGATCGCATATTTGATATGCTTTCCTTCCTGTTGGTATTTCTATTGGCCTTTGCACTGGAGTATGATACGATCTGGAATTTTATTGTGGAAAGTCGAGGTGGCGAAGAAACAACACAATCAGGGACGCCGTGGCTAATGATTCTGATCGTGTTTGCTGCGGCTGTAGCAGGAGTAGCATACTGGAAGCGTGAGGTGTTGCGAAAATTGCCCCTGGTCGAAAAGGCGGAAAAATTAATTGTCGGATTTCTTGATGGTGTCAAGTCAGTGCGAAAACTACAAAATGTACCGGGATTTATTTTCCACTCAGTGGTGATCTGGGTCATGTATTTCCTGATGACTTATTTTTGTTTTAGTGCGTTTGAACCCACCGCACATTTGGGAGCCAAAGTGGGTTTGATGGCATTTGTATTTGGCAGTCTCGGCATGATCATTCCGTCTCCTGGTGGGATGGGTAGCTATCATGCGCTCGTCGTGGCTGCACTGGTATTGTATGGTGTGGCTCAGGCCGATGCCTTCTCTTTTGCCATGATCATTTTCTTTACGATTAATATTTTTGGAAATATTCTCTTTGGCATTATTGCCATGATCGCTCTCCCGCTACTCAATCGAAACTATGAGCCCCAGATCACCAGCACTTGAACAGATCAAGGCGAAGGTCTGTGCTTTGGAAGCTGCTTTGACGACGATAGAGCGCTGGAGACAATCCAAAGCAAGCAAGATTATATTTACCAATGGTGTTTTTGATTTAGTCCATCGTGGACATCTCACCTATCTGGCCAGCGCCGCAGATCTTGGTACACATCTCATCATTGGTGTGAATTCCGACTCCTCGGTAAAAAGGCTAAAGGGATTGCAAAGGCCCATTTTTGACGAGGAGACACGCTGCCTAAAATTGGCTGGTCTGGCATTTGTAGATCTGGTGATCCCCTTTACCGGAGATACACCGCTGGATTGCATTGAGCGGATTCTTCCTGATGTTCTGGTAAAAGGGGGGGATTATCTGCCGGATGATATCGTAGGTGCGGAAGCAGTTCGTGCTGCGGGAGGTCAAGTGCTGACGATTCCCCTGGAAAAGGGCCTATCTTCGACTTCAATCATCGAAAGAATAAAAGGCTTGACATGAAAGTGCGAGAAGTTACTTCTTACCTGGAGCAGGTTGCTCCGCTACATCTCCAGGAGAGCTATGACAACGCAGGCTTGTTGGTCGGTGATGCCGAGCAAGAAGTGAGGGGTGTTTTGCTCACGCTTGATTCTACCGAAGCGGTGGTCCGAGAAGCCATCGAGCGAGATTGTAATTTGATCGTCGCACACCATCCCATCATTTTTGGTGGTTTGCGCAGACTCACGGGCACCAGCTATATCGATCGGGCAGTGACCTTAGCGATCAAGAATGATATTGCGATCTACGCCATCCATACCAATCTCGACAATGTGCTGCACAATGGGGTTAATCAGGAGATCGGACGTCGTTTGCAGCTTACGGACATGCAGATCCTAAGTCTGCGCAATGACCCAAATCATGAGACCGGGTCGATCGGCAGTGGCTTGACCGGTATCTTACCGGAGCCGCTTACCCCTGCAGAATTCGTCAGTCATCTCAAAGAGAAAATGGATCTGCAGGTGATTAAGCATACGTCGTTTTATCAAGACCGCATTACAAAAGTCGCATTGTGCGGTGGTAGCGGAC
>CAJQNM010000057.1 GCA_905479665.1 uncultured Saprospiraceae bacterium | reverse complement strand
AGCAATAATCGCATCTTACGAAGGTAAAGATGATCCATTGATCAAGGAAGGAAGCGAGATTTTTTTTCTATTTAATCACCGCAGACTCAGCGGCAATGCGATTGTAGGGCACGGAAGTAGGACTGGGCAGATCGAGTCGATCATTGATTGCTTTGAGATGATGATCTACTCCGATCTCGGAACCGGGCACAAAACCGGGTACAGTGATGACTTGGGCAAGTACGCCTCCTAGGCCGCGATGCACTGTGCCCCTCGGGAGATAAATCAGATCACTTACTTCTAGATCATGAATTTGCAGCAGGTGGGTGGCTTGATCTGCGGTCACAGCTGCTGGATTTTCAATCTCTGTGACATAATGGCTCGTAATCAGTTTAGCATCAGGCAAAACCATCTGGACCAGATAAAATTCATCAAAGCCCCCTTTCTTAGGGTGGTAGTGCGTAAACGAATCCATTATCCGTACTCGGTGGGCATTGATCGAGTGGAAGAGGTAGGGGCCGACCTTGTCCATCCAGGTGAGTAGAATACGTCGATATGCATTGGTCTCCGTGGCACATCCACCTGGGGTGTCGGTGATATTGGGATCCCAATCTGGGCGTACGAAATCAGGGATATTTGCGGGGAGTGCTTCGGGCACCGTAAAAATGACCAGATTGGTCAGACTATCCATATCCAGTGTGACGTTCGGCTCAATCATCACAATGTCGCCGATAGAAAATTTAGATTTTTGCCCATTGCTAAGCACCATCGTGCCACCACCTTTCTGGATAAATGCAACCCGGCTAGCAGCTGCACCCTTGAGGTTTCTGGTTTGGTGAGCGTACGCTAAATCGTAACCGGGATTACGATCGGTAAAAGATTGACGCAGCTTCTCAAAGCCGGCAGGATTTCGGGCGTCAAGCTTCGCTGCCATAAGTTGATCAGATTTCTGAACAACGCTGGTTTTCGGAACCTTGAGGTGACAGGAAAACAAACCCATCAGGCAGCAGAGAAGAATCAATACTCGGTCCATCATTCGTAGGAAAGATAGTGAAAAAGTAGACCCTACTGCTTTGGCAGCTCATTGACTCGTGGCAGATCAAGACGTTCTTCCATGTAGAAGGCAACGTCATCCTGTACGTCCTGCCAGTTTTCATTGAGAAGAGGATAGAGCAGCACATGGTTAGTTCCGTTTGCGAATGCTTTAAATCTCTTTTTCTCGTCGGGCGTGCCCAATTTTTTACTCATGGATAAGATCTCTCCAACACTTACAACCTGATCCTGTGCGACCTCATCGCGATAGTAGTAGGCACAGTAGATGGGATGTGTGACAGCTGAAAATGTTTCTGTGGTCATGGTTTGCTCAATGAGTTCTTGCAATGCCACAACTCCTTCCCAGCGATACCGTCCGGTCCAATACTGCGCCAGCTTGTCATTGTAATTAATGATGTTATAGAGTCCACCACCTGTTTGGCGCGCTATGGTCAGTCCCCAGGGATCATTGAGGTGCTTTGACATGGGGTGAAAAAGACTAATGTTTGGCGAGAATAATATCTCTGCATGTATGTCGGGATCGCCGGCGCTGAGATACAAAGAGAGGGTGCCCCCAGTACTGCAACTCATGAGGATTACTTTCTTACCGATCACCTTGCCGATCGCTACTGCTTCCCGAGCTTCATTGACAAGGTCTTCGGGTGTGAGATCGAGAAAGATGTTGCTACGCACCACTCCATGATGGGGTAGGCGAGTCAGATAGAGGTTGCAACCAAAAACTTGAGCCAGATTTCTATGGACAGGATCACCTTCCTGCTGGCTGGCGCTGAAACCATGCAAGTAGACAATGCTGTAGTCAGTCTGCTGGAGCGAGTCGTACCAAATGATGCGAGCTTCATTGTTGGGTTTGAGACTAGGCGTATTGGTTTCACGATCAAGAAGATATTGATCTACTGCATCGATTTGTACGGTGGGAGCAAGTGGCTCATTTGTGACTTGAGCAAAGTCTTTATCTGGCCCAAGTAAGTATGCCAGCACGAGTACGACAGGGATGAGGAGGAGCCAGAGTAATTTCTTTGACATACCTTAAAATATTAGTTGGATGCAGTCATCAAGTGGAAATGCCGTGTGCATGCTCGGTCTACTCTGGCAAAGGTAGATTTTCACGAGGACAATTCAATCCTGCTATCTTCAATCCTGCGTTGCTTCATACATTTACGCTCACTTGTAACGGAGCTATATCAATCCAAATGATGAGTCGATATCTTTTGCACATCTCCTACTGTGGAGCAGGTTTTAGAGGCTGGCAACGACAACCTGACGTGTCTTCAGTGCAGGGATGTTTGGAGCAACACTTGTCCGAGATCTATGGCCAATCGATAGCTCTGCATGGCTGCGGACGAACGGATGCCGGTGTACATGCATTGCAGTTTTTTGCCCATGCGGATCTCCCAGAAGCCGCGAAATGTGGCCAGATAGACGCTCCAGGCATTTACCTTCACGACTGTGTGCCAGTCCCTGCAGATTTTCATGCACAACACAATGTACTGGAGCGGACCTATAGCTATCTCCTGCACCTCGATGATAGGCCTGGTTGGCAGGGCTTGGGCAGTCGCTTTTATGAAGACCGGTTGCAAGTTGATCTATTGCAAAAGTGTGCGAATCTGCTCCAAGGACACTTGGATTTTAGGGCCCTATGTAGACAGCCGGATGTATACCGATCAACCATTTGCAACATTGAGAAGGCCTCCTGGAAGATATTTGATGATCAAGTCTTGCGTTTCGACATTACTGCCGATCGATTCTTGCGTGGCATGGTCCGCATTTTGGTGCAACGTATGTGGGAAGTAGCGCAAGGAAAATCTTCGCTTGAGGAGTGGAACCAAATGCTGGCTGGTCAAAACTTAAAATCATCCTTGCGCGGGGCCTATCCCGATGGGTTGTATTTGCATCAAGTAACGTACTCGCATTGCGACGTTCCAGTGATTCAGAACAAAGACTTATTTGGTGCCACGATTGACTACCTAG
>CAJQNM010000056.1 GCA_905479665.1 uncultured Saprospiraceae bacterium | reverse complement strand
CTTTCCATCTTATAAATCACGTACCTTTCCTCCTTGGATATCTACTCAAAGAACATTACCACCCTCCTCTCCCTTTGGCTGCTTTGCACTGCCGCTGGAGCCCAGTCAGGCGCGCTGTCTGGTCGCATCCTGGATTTTGAGACCCAGGAGGGCATCGAATACGCAAGTATTTCGCTCTATAACCTAAGCGATTCGATCCTCGTTGATGGCACGATTACGGATGAGATGGGCATTTATACTTTTACAGGCCTGCCCCAGAAGCAGATGTACCTCATTGCTAACTTCTTGGGGTATGAACCCTACCATTCGGCCCCATTTAGCGTGACCGCAAAGACAACCCTGGACGATATCTCACTCGGACTAAATCAGACCAACCTCAATGAGGTCGTGGTCACGGGTCGTGCGGCTACCTCGGTGCACAAATTGGACAAGCAGATATATGATGCGAGCCAGTTTCAAAATGCCAAGGGAGGCACAGCCTCAGACGTATTGCGCAATCTACCCTCGGTGACCGTCAATTCCTTTGGCGAAATATCGGTGCGGGGTGCTACGGGATTTCTGGTCATGATCAACGGAAAACCGATCCAGGGCCCTCCTTCCTTGATTTTGCAACAGATCTCCGCAAACTCGATCGATGACATCGAAGTCGTGACGGCGCCCTCTGCAAAATACGACCCCGATGGAAATGCAGGAATCATCAATATCAAAACGCGAGTGGCCACCACAGATGGCACTTATTTGGTGGCCAATATTTTAGCCGGATTGCCAAGTATCGAACCCTACAGCAATAAAAATAAGACACCTCGTTATGGTGCTGACCTGACCTTCAACCACCGCCAGGGCAAATGGGATGTCTCCGCCGGATTAGACTACCGGCGGTATGATATTTCAGGACGTCGCGAAGGATATGTCAACACCTATACCGAAAATGTCCTGACAGAGTTTCCCTCGGATGGTGAGCGCAGTTTTGATGAAATAAATTACTCCGCGCGTGCTTCCGTTAGTTATGCCCCGCGTAAAAACCAATCTCTGACCGCAGGTATCTATGCAGGCAAGCGAACGAAAGATCGAACCGCAGACATCTTATACCTCAATCAGCAGCGCACGGAAATTACCCAAAATGATTTTCTCGGTACAGAGGCGTATTCTAACCTATATCAGAATGCCAATAACGTATTACCCACTGCAACTCCAATAAGCCGACTTTCCTATTTTAATGAAAATCTGCGCGTGCGCAAAAGTGATTTTTTCATCGGCTCTCTGGATTATGCGTATCAATTTGGCGATGAGTCTCAATTAAAGATTTCGGCGCTCTACGAACGGACTGTTTTGGGTGGCCCCACCGACAATGCCAATCTCGCCTACCCCAATACCGACAAGATCTTGCAATTGCAATTTAATGACAATGACAATCCACTCGACGGCTTACGCCTACAGCTGGATTACAAACGAACCTTGGGAGAAAATACCTGGGAAAGTGGCTACCAGTTTCGTCATTTGCAACACCCAGGAGATTTTCAATATTTCGACCGTGACTTAGCCAATGATCGTTGGATCGAAAATCCCCTCTTTACCAATAGTATTAATCTCACACGTAATATACACTCGGCCTATTCGCAAATATCTGGTGCGAAAGATAAATGGAAATACAGCGCCGGTCTGCGCCTGGAATATTTTGATCGAACTGTTGATATCGCACGACCTGACGAAACATTCACTCTGGACAAATTAAATTTGTTTCCATCACTCAATTTGGGCTACACAATTTCCGAGGGACTGTCCCTAAAACTCGGATACAACCGCCGCATCGAACGCACAACGACCTTTAAGATGACTCCCTTTCCCGAACGGGAACATTCGGAAACACTCGAACAAGGTGACGCCGAATTACGACCCGAGTACATTGATCTCTTCGAGCTTGGGATTGTAAAGGAATGGAAAGACATGTCCGTCTTTGCTACTGGATATTATCGACATGTGGACAACGTGATAAACCGGGTAAATACGGTATTTAACGACACCATCCTCAATCGGATCTATACCAACGTCGGGTCAGCAAATGCGGTAGGTCTGGAAATCGGGACCACCCTCTACCCCACCAAGAAATGGAGAATCTATTTGGGAGGAAATGTCTACAATTATCAAATCAAAGGACAACTTTTTGACGATGCGATCAATGCTTCTAATACCGTCTACTCCATCAATGCCAATACCAATATCGACGTCTCGCCCACCTTTGGAATTCAACTTGCCTTCAATTATCTGTCGGAACGGATTACCGCCCAAGGCCGTGACTCCGAATTTTACAATCCATCACTGTCTCTGCAAAAAACCTTTCACGATAAAAAGATAGCGGTGGCCCTGCAGTGGCTCAACATCGATATGGGGTTGTGGAATGCCAACGAACAGCGCATCACCACAGTACGTGATAATTTCTTCACCACGACCAACTATGTGTACGAAGTGGATATCTTGCAATTAAATTTCACCTATCAACTCAATCAGCAATCCAAGAAAATAAATCTGCCAGAAAGCGAATTTGGGAAGAAGGAATTTTGATAAATTTATTTCTTTGGGAAATATGTTGATCGGATCACAAAAAAAGACTTGGGCAAAATTTCTCTTTCTGGCTTCCTTTATGGCCTATTGCATGTGTACGGGCAAGGGTGAAGACTACTACCACCCGCCAACTCAGGCCACTCATCCCGATGGAGGTAACTATGTCGGTTCACTGACTTGCCAGGAATGCCACCAAGAGATCTACCGCGATCACCTGCTGACCGCTCACCAGCAGACCTCAGCCGTTGCCACCCCGGAAAATGTCTTGGGTAGCTTTTCCGACCGACAAAATAGGGTCAGACTTGAAAACATCGCCTTCGAAATCACTCGTAAGGGGAAAGACATCGTACAGCAAACACTCGATCCATCTGACAAGCCCGTCAAAGCCCAAAGCCTTGACATCGTGATCGGATCGGGAGTACGAGGACAATCCTATCTCACTTGGACTGATGATCACCTATCGCAGCTGCAAGTCTCTTACAATGCCCCTTCCGATCAATGGATCAACAGTCCCGGATATCCTGAGCAAGCGCTTGATCGTCCCATCTTCGACGCCTGCCTTAAGTGCCATGTCACTCATGCCACCAATCGTGATTTTTCTGGCACAGGCAATCAGTATGACCCAGATCGCGTGATGCTCGGTATCGGCTGTGAGCGTTGTCATGGTCCTGCCGAAGAGCATGTGGTTTTCCATCGCAACAATCCAGACATTCAGGAAGCAAAATTTATGCTGAGGGTAGACACATTGCCAAGACAGCAACGCCTGGATCTCTGTGCCCAGTGCCATTCCGGTCCACGCGATCTCATTCTTCGTGGCAATTCCTTTTCCTACTTGCCCGGTAAGAATCTAGAAGATTATTCACGTAATTATCGCACTGGGCAGCCCAAGACGGAGCTCGACGTTCATGGCAATCAGTATGGATTGCTCACGAGCAGTGCGTGCTTTCTGGAGTCCCCTCAAATGGATTGCAGCACTTGTCACAGCTCACATCAAAAACAGCGAGGAGACACGCAGTCCTTCATCACTCAATGCAAATCATGCCATGCATCTTCCGACCATGGCTGTACGGCATCTCCTCAGGCTCTAGGGTCTCAAAACAACAATTGCATTGCCTGCCACATGCCCAACAAACCCTCCTTTAATATGACTATGCAGGCCGCAGCGGATGGTGAGGAAAAACCCGTCTTCATTCGCACGCATCGCATAGGGATATACCCTCCAGAGGAATGGAAGCCTTGAGGGGTCAGCTTTTATACTGATTGTCACTAATACTCTAAATATTTATCTTATGAATTACTGGCGTGCGCGCCAAAGAGTTGACCAGGTCCTTCTCAAAAGGAATTCCCTCCTTACAATTTCGTATCTTTTTACTGAATTTTCCATGCATATTCAGCATAAATACTCGCATCTAAAAAGAATCTTACCCATGC
>CAJQNM010000055.1 GCA_905479665.1 uncultured Saprospiraceae bacterium | reverse complement strand
AGATCAACAACCGGCCCATAACCAAGTAGGCTGTCACTATCTAATGTGCTAATTCCAAAACTACCCAGATATCCACCATATTTTGATCGATTATAATTTTCATTCGCTACGGTCTTTTCCCGTAAATATTCATCTTTCAAGCTTACACTAGACTCCACCTCGCCTCTATCGCTTAATGTCTTAGCTGTGATAAAAAGATCTTGAAGTTGACTATAGTGGGAAATGTGTCTTTCGGAACATTGGTAGAACACGGAAGCTGGAAGGACGCCAATAGATATTAGACAGACAAAGCAGAATCTCGAGTAAGATCTAGATCTCTCAATCACATCATCAGAAGGTTCATAGTCATTACTCACAAGGCAAACCAAAATTCCAAGTAGGAGAAGAAGGAATAAAGGTTGGCATCCATTCATGCCCAGACCTTGCTCACTAAAGGACCAGAAATAATAGAGCATGATAACAATGGCCAAAAGAATGAGCTTGACAACTCGCCGGGTATCAGAAGTCAACTGGTCGGGCGTAAGATACCTAAGGATGAATTTCTTGGTTTTTACAATTGTTTTCTTGCCTTTATAGTGCGCTGCAAGAAAAATAAGGAAGGATAAAGAACAGAAGAACAAGATGGTAGAGACAACAGCAACCAGAACAGAAATACTCACATCTCTGACTAGTAGGGACTTGTCATAGAAAACGGCTACATGAAGTGGTAAGCTTCCCGATAGTGACTGAAGGTGAACCATGCATTTTTTTTCGCCATAGTATGTATCGCAATCGAACGGATGATTGACATTGATCGCCTTGTGCAGCTCATATTCAGCGGAAAGTTCTTCAGTGAGATTTTCATTTAGATTGCGTGATTTATCTGAGTGAAACCATACCTCACCGGCATCATCAAAGATGGCAAACTCATATCCGGTCGGTAGAATCGGATCCATCACGGAATACATTTCTGCGCACACAACCACGACGCTCAAGGGCTCCAAGCTGTTATCAACTATGTAATTTTTAGTCGGCATTGATATTGCCACTTCCGTGTTATCGATGTCAAGCCAATCTCTAATGGATTGCATGGCAAATGGTCGATCTCTCGATCCATCATACCAATAGTCCCTGTTAAGTATCTTTGAGTGGTACAGTCTGTCCTTCAAATTGATTTTCTTGAGAAGGTGCAGATCAACATCTATTTTTCTGGAAACAACACATCGTAAATCTCCTGGATCGTCTGACCAAGAAAAACTATTAAAGTCTTTGGCGGTGTCGGAAACATAAAAGCCATTAGTATATCCGGCCGTACCCCTTAATCTGATCCCTGCTCCATGGTCGTCAAAATTTACGACCGAAGATTCAAAAGTTCTATTATTTAAATCCCATCGGCAAGTATCATATTGGTAGAGTAAATCAAGGAGATCACGAGTCTCGTTTTTGAATTTATTATCTATACTTTTTGAGAGTAAAGCTAGAGAGTGACTAATCTGTTGTTTCTTCTGTTTATAAGTTAAAGATCCTTGCAATATTATACTAATGAGCGCTAGGCCTAGAATACTCCCAAAAATCAACCACATCACATCAGATTGATAAAATCGATCAAATGTATTCATGGTAGAAAGCTTGATCCAGGGAACGGATATGACCAACCCAACCATCAATATCAATAGCAGTATAATGTTCAATTCATTGACTCTTCTAGCAGCACGTCTCACATGCTGGTATTCTGCCAAACCGATTAAGAGAAGTCCCTTCTTACAAACAGTGGTTTGCGTACTAAATACTGCATATTTTATTTCTTGAAGAGTGATTTCAGTCAAGCCACTACCTGCTTGTAGCGAATCTACCATTCGATCCAGAAATGCTTCGTTTGTTAGGGTATGATCTAGGATCGTGTGATCCCAGACTACAATAAAGTGAGCAAAATTGCTTGCATCTGGAGAATGACTTAAGATCGTTTTATATGATTCCAGAATGCACTGTCCTACTGAATCATTTCCTGGTGTTTGCTGCCCAGGCGCTATGCTCACTTCTTGCAAACAATCAACAGTCAATGCTTTGATATTGGTGAGCATGTGGTCGATACTGCGAAACTTGTTTTGCACGATCCGCTCCCGATTGTTTGGCACATACCGAAAGGAGTATACGGCAAAGGCTCCTGCCAGTATGAGCAATGTGCAGATTAGTATCCAAGTTCTTTCTGATGGTGAAATAGATAATTTCATTTTTATCTAGTTCTGGATATTAGGTTTTAGCTGGAAGCCTTGCGTGTATGATATTTCAGATTTCCCCTTTTGGAAATTATCCAATTGCCTGCCAAATATGAGAGCAGGGCGAGTATTCTTAAATAGAGTGGGAGACGACTTTGACTGGTCAATCGACCCGATCTCCCATGCCTCAAAAGGGGCCGAAACGAATATTAAAGAAAAGCAGTGCAACGACAGGGAAATAGTCAGCAGAGCGCCAGTTTTTTGTACTCGTTTGGTCATCGTTTGGTCAGTTGGTTTGCATTTCAGCTTAACATCTACTATTTAAGTACTCACTTTGCCGTGAAACGTTACCGGCGTATTCCATTGAACAAAGGATTTGAAATGCCCTTGGGAGGAGTGAGGGTGGCCGAGTGGTGGATGAATGGATCCGAGAGATCATCCCCGCCGAACTGTGCAGTCGTGACGTAATAAAGTCCCTCTGCTGGTTGGGGACACCTCAATGGGCTCCCTGAGGCTCATGGAGCGGTGGATTATTGGGGGTGGAAATTTAGGAGGCAATCAATAAATTGTATCTATGATACTCTATTCAAATTTTCAATCGAAGTATGAGTCCATATCAGAAGCAAAACCAATATGACTATGAAAACTACGAAAGCCGGTGCACGTTACAGTTTGATCCTCCTGTTTCTCATAACTACCTACTTACCTCAGACGCTAGCTCAAGCAGACCAACTCGTCGGAAACTGGGAGAACGAGCTGGGATCGATGCTCGTGGTGGACTCTGTCCAAAATTATGTCATGCATGGTGCCTACCATTCCAGTAGTGGAGTCGATGGCAGGATATTTCCTTTACAAGGCTGGGTCAATCGCAGCGACAGCAGTGGTGCCTGGGCCGTCTCCTTTATGGTGCAGTGGGAGGATTACGGCAGCATCACCTCCTGGACCGGATTTTTGGACGAAGACGAGGAGGGAACGTATTTGAAAACACTATGGCACTTGGTGAGACCAGGAGAAAAGGAGCCATGGGAGAGGATCATCACCAACTCATCGACATTTCGGAAGATGGCGAGGTAGGGGTGGGAGCTCCATACCCACCTGATAGCGTTAGTTAAGTTTCTAATTTAGGCCCAAATTCGAAAGTTTACTTGCGGAATTCGGCCTTTGTCGACAAGTCTTGATAGGTTAATAGCTCACTTTATTAACTTTGCAGAATGGCCTCATAGCTCAACTGGATAGAGCAGCTGCCTTCTAAGCAGCAGGTTTCAG
>CAJQNM010000054.1 GCA_905479665.1 uncultured Saprospiraceae bacterium | reverse complement strand
TTATAGGTGAAGATGTCGGCTAACTTTTGTAGAACGGTGATGCCATAGACGACCTCGCCAGTGATGGCAAACCAGCTCTGTTTGGAGGAGGAAATCAGAGATGCGATAATGCCAGGTAAGGTCGTGGTGAAAAAGCAAATGCCATGTATTTCGGAAATGGGCTTGAGACCATCACCTTCAGTCTCGGATTTTAATACACTTAGTGGCACAAAAAGCAGACTACTCATGCTAGCTGCAAAATCCATGAATCCAATAAAACCATCTTTCACACTGGAACCGATCATAGTAATGGAGGTATCTGCTGTTTGATCTTCCAAATTGGTAAAGATCTCTTGCAGTTGTGACCAACTCTTGGCATCAATGAGATCTTGAGTGAAACTGTCATCAGGAAAAGGGGCTTTGTCCGTTGCGATTTTGTAAACAATTGTTCCGGGTATGGCTATGACTAAGCAAACAGCATCGAGGATGCTCAGATCACTGCCAACTACTTTCTTATATAACCAAGATATGACGGGTATATCGATGGGGCCGTCCAAAATAGCTAATACGCCTTGGATTAATTCCTGCAAAATTTCCAGTGCTGTGACAATAATATTTTCAACACTTTCGATTAATATATCCAATATGATTGCGGTAAGTCTTTTGAGGATGTCTCCTAGGGAAAGAGAGTTTAATTGATCGAGGATCTGAGTTTTCAATGTGTCGTACGCTTTTTCAAAAATGACACCCTCCTTTTCGAACGCATCAATGAGCGTCTGAATCATTTGTTCTAGTTCATCCGACAAGTTCGGATTGACCTTGCTTGAACTGCTTGCACTAGAAATTCCGGTCTTCATGTGATAGATGCCATAATTTGCTTGAGCAGAATTTTGTCCAACATCTTTATGCTTATCCTTAGCCTCTTGATCAATGCTGGTGCTATTGTCTTTGAGTCCTGCCCATTCGTTCACGTGCTTTTCGACATCTTCAAATAGCAGGGCGACCTTATTCTTAAGATCATCTATCTCATCGATGGTATGACCAACAAATAATTTAATGACATTTTTCAAGACCTTATGTGAGCGAACAATGTCATCCCATTGGAAAATGAAGCCCAACCACTTAATCAAATCTTCGACAAACACTTCAATTTTCTTGAAGATAAATTCGATCGCCCCTACTACGTCACTAATGCATTGCATCACAAAGTGATAAATGTCTTCACCAATCTTCACAAAGAAATTCCAGACATCATCGACTGATTGACAAAAAAGGTACTCAGCTTCTTTAAAAGCATGTTTAAGCCAATTCAAAATATCTCCCGCTGCACTCTTTATTCCGTGGCCAATAGATTCATGTACGCCGCCTCGATCTATAATTAATTGACCGGCCTCATTAATCATTAGTCCAAACTCGTCCATCCCCATTTTTCCTGAGAAAAATTGGTGCCCCTTTTCATTAAACTCGATGGCCCAAAACGAATCTGCTTGCGCTAGGAAGTTGTTGGCATCCAGTTGCGTTTCCCGCACATTTTTTTGGTTTGATCCGTTTTGCGGTAAGGTATTAGATACTTCAACCAATTTCTGTAATGCTTGCGCTGCAGCATCCTTATCACCTGTGCTCACGCTTGCTGGTACCAGTAGTTTTTCAGTTCCATTCGCATTAGTGACTTTGACTGCTCCCAACTCTGCACCGGTTTTGATCTTAGAAATGGTCTTAATGGCCTTATCCATCGGATTCACATCAATCTTGGTGCTTGAGCCGCTAAGCTGCACTGAATAACAAACAGCTGTGGCCCCTTGTGTTTCTTGCAGAATTGTAATGGTGGCACTTGCATCCGCGGCTACCTCGACAGGGGTATCGGGTGTAAGCATCTTAAAGTAATTGTTGATATAGACACTCACCGGACTTGTGGAAGTGATTAAAACCTTTTGGTTCGCTAGGGGGATGTGGGCGTCATCATCGATTTGAATGTGTGATGTGTACGTATTAAGTTGAAGTACATCGTTAACATCTGTACTAGGCAATACAATCGATCTTTCTTGCCAATGTGTGGTGGTGGCATCCTGAATGAGCTGCGTGAGATTATTGCCATCTCTAAGTGCAAAGATCACACTGCTACTGCTTCCATCATTAAGATAGCAAGCTACTTGTTCTACGTCTGAAAGTATAGGGATAGGCACGGTCCAGGCATTTGGCTCCAACTCTTGACCTTTGCCGCACTTGGTATAGAATATTTGCCCGGCTTGATTTAGTCCCCATACCACAATATGTGTATCACTGTTAAATGCATAAAGCTCTTTCCCTTCTTTAAATAGTTCATTGCTGATGACCCTTACACCGCTGTCTCCATCATTTTGATCGTCTGCATTAAAATAAATGAGTCCACTATCACCCGTAGTGAATAGCGCGGTTTTACCGTCTCCTGATGAAACAGTAGCCAGTGATGTGGCATCCTTAGGTATGTCGAGCCGAGCGGGATTAGGTGGTAAATTCGGATTAAAGGGATTGTAAAGCGGTGTATACAGCAATTCTCTGTTCTGATTGATCTGGCCTAAAGTGTAAATGCCATCCACTCTTTGCTCTGATTTTTTTCCGAGTCGACTAGTGATATCGCCCGCTTGCAGATTTGCAGCGAGATCATGTCGGTTCCACACTTTGCCCGTGATGTTACGAGAAGGATCAATATAAAATCGGCTAATGAAATTGTCAGGATCATCTGGATTTTTAAGAATGTCTACCACGATATATTCGGAATGGTGTGATTGTGCGATATATATATCAGAGACAATCAATTTTTCAAGCTTGGTATCTCCGCCATCGTAGGGTGTGTAACTCCAGGCAATCTGATCTGCCCAGGAAGCCTCATCATTTTGATGCCCTAATGCCAAATAAAGATAATCTTGCTTATCTACTTCCACCGCTAGAGCGACATCGATGAGCTTGTTGTCAGGATTACTTGCTACACGAAATGACTTAGCCCTCACCAGCTTACCATCGTGAAGTTGGCTCAGCCTTGAGCTCATGTCTATCTTGGCCCAACCCACTTGGTGACCATCGATTTGTCTGGTAACATAAAATATTCCGTCGCTCCCAATAGAGAAGAAAACGGAAGTATGATCGGCTGTTTGCAAAGCTTGAAATGCTTGGTCTGCCGCCATAATATTGGCCTGCTTATGGTTTTCCATCCATTCCGATGAACATTTAATTTGGGTCATGATCTAATTGTTTAGAATTATGCGAATTGATGGTCCAACTCTGCTGCGGAGCGCTCAAAATCCAAGGTCTCCTGTGATGCTTCATTGCGAAGCCGAGCGGCAGACGGTTCCGCGTAGGTGACATTGGCAACCAAGTCTTGATAGTCAGAAAATTGTACATTTTTAAATACAAAAGTCTTACCTCCGGGAAAGACCCACATCCGAGATCCATTCAGCATGCCAAGAATTTGATTTTGATGACCTGTGAAAAATGTTTTCATGACTTGGAGATAATCCTTTACACTGTCAATAAGGCCATTGATGGTACCCAAGGTGATGAATTTAGCCCAGGCATTAGGGTTGATTTTTTCAGACTCATCTTTAAAATTTGGACTTTCGGGTGTCATGGAGACGGTTAGATTGCCATAACTGTCGACACCTAGTTCGTAATCTGTCTCAACACGATACTTCACAATGTCACCTTCAATAACGCCGGCATCTATATTTAGATGGAAGTAGGTCGTACCGACAGAAACCATTTTGATGATATTTCCCGTGAAATAAATATCTGACTTCAGGGTATATTTTAGAGAAATATTTGACCAGTTTCCCCAACAGAAATCCTTCTTATCCTTATCTTTCTTGCTAAAACTGAAACTTAATACTTTGTCAGATGCATCATTGACTAGGGTAAAACTTTTGTCAGTTATATCACGGGTCATTCCTAAGCTGTATTTAAGTGGCTTAAATGGATCATTGGTACATTTAATTTTTGTCCTTGGGATGAGGCACACCGAATCCAAGGTGGGAGAAAGTAATTTATTTAAGTAGACTCTGAAGATATCTTTGCGAACAGCCATGACACCATTGTAGCTGGACACTTCATCTTTGTTGACCCAGTTCCAACTAAAGGGCACCGCTACAGGCATTTTGTGATTTTCAGTCATTACCAAATAATTAAGCGTATATAATTCATACTCCTTCGATTCTTTCCCAGCTGAGTCTACAAAGGGAGAAACCATAAAATTAAGATCTGTTGGGATCACTGAAGGATCCTTACCTGGAGCACTAGGCTTAATCGTGTAGCCTAAAAGGAAATTTCCATCCGGATTTCCTCCACTTTGATTGTCCTCCTGGATTTTCCTAAAATATCCATTTATAAATATTTTGGTAAGGAATATATAGGTTTCACTGGTCGGATCTATACCATTGATACTCGGCGCACTTTCTAGACCGGCCGTATTGAGATCGAGGTAGAGCTGTTGCACGCTAAACATCGAATCCGGACAAAGATTTTTGACTTCTTGCTGCACTTCTGGTGGCAGATAGGCAAAGGCACTGTCGCTGGAGCGAAGATCGAGATCAACCAGGAATGTGAATACCCAGGGCTTTGGCTGAGCAGACTGGGATAAATTAGTCCACGTAATATCACCGAATACATTGGCGAGATTTAATATTTGAAATTCTCGACATACCATATTATAAGTGACCATTGAATTGCCCTTGTTGAGTTCAATGATATCTGGTAAATCACTCAAGGGAAAATTAGTAGGTAAGCCCATTTGGGCTCGAAAAGCGAACCCAAATTTCATCTGATAGAGTTTCTGCACATACTCATTGTTTGATCCATCCGGTATGTCAAACGGGTTCATGCCTAGTTCTTCTTTGATTTCTTCAAAGGGCTTGGAGACAAATTGTCCCTTGCCGGTACTGGGGTTGATTTCGTACACATAGCACCGAATGAATTCGTGGCTCTTGAATTTATCGAGAAATAATTTCATGGTCGCATTCATCGAATCCTGCGTCACCCCAACGGCCATATCGTATCCATATTTTGATAGCGTAAGGTTTGACTGAATTGCACTCATAGTCGTAGTTATT
Organism: uncultured Saprospiraceae bacterium; assembly: GCA_905479665.1. Classification (GTDB taxonomy): domain Bacteria; phylum Bacteroidota; class Bacteroidia; order Chitinophagales; family Saprospiraceae; genus CAJQNM01. Next base: position 1,027 of record CAJQNM010000054.1, on the reverse strand, counting down.
TGAAATTAAATAATAGGATTCCAGGACGAACTAACGTCATTAGCACGCATGCTATGGAAAAATCAGACATGTATCGGCCAGGCAAGAGAGACCTTGCTCGAAATTGTCCAGCCTTCATTAAATGAGCTCTATTGCATAGAATATTTGTATTTCTTGGGGATTACATGTTCTGCGCTTCGGGACAAAATCCTATGGAGAGCAAACCACGCTAAATAATAAGACACTTTTATATCGAGGTACTTCTTAGAGATGAGAACAAACCTCAGAGACAAATTAAGTAATTCTTTGTAACTAAGCAATTAATTTTAGAGATATTTCATGGGGCAATCTTATCACGTCATTGCAATGAGCTAATTGCTATGTGCTTTATGGGTAAGGAGATCATCTGAGTGCTACCTTTCTTGGAGCAATGTTCTTCGCTTGTGAATGCTAGACTCATTCATAAAGAAACATGAATCGACAGTTAAACCCTGAAGGCCCTACCCATTGCGATGAAACAATGACAGAACATTATCCCAATTTATTCATTAGATTATCTGCTACAGCCAAAATACCCGCGAAATCAAGGACGTCCTGCAATTTTCCTTCTCACCGTAAGAATGCCTACGATTGCGAGCAATCATCCGTGTTCTTTGACCGGTTTCACATAATGAAAAAGATGAATGAGGCAGTGGATAAAATCAGAAGAGAAGAGCAAGGAAAGAGCAAGGCTACATTCAAAAAAACAAGGTATTGGTGGCTTTACAATTCTGAGAAATTGAAAGATTTTCAGCGGGAGAGAATTGAGCAATTAGGGGCGGCGTATCCCACCATAAGATAAGCCTATAGGCTCAAAGAATTACTACGGGATGTCCTTGATCACGCAAAGTATGACAAGAGATTGTACTGGCTCAATGACTGGATAAAACAAGCGAAAAAGACAGGATTGGACCCAATCCTAAAATTCGTCATGTGATCGAGACCGCAAAAAGGTTGTAGGTATCTCAGCCGGCAAAGATGCCGAAGCACTAGCTCAGGGGCTAATAGA
>CAJQNM010000053.1 GCA_905479665.1 uncultured Saprospiraceae bacterium | reverse complement strand
GATTCAGACATGCCTTTGCTCAGTCCATACATTTCAACGGCTGATTCTGGGGTAAGCAGTGCGACCAAAAAAGCTCCCAATAAAAGGGCTAGAAAAGCATGTAAGCGCAGGCCGATAATGCCCCCAACGACCACAAGAATGCCGAGAAGCAGTATAATGAGTGGATCCGTAATCACGTTTTTTTCTACAATCTAATCAATTTACATCCCACCACACACGTGTATCTAGCGCATCGGCCCCCTGGCGAGAAAGAGCGACCTCCACATTGGCACGGTTTACGGTGAGCTCTGAATCCGGATAGGTGAGTCGACGAATAAAATCTTCCGTCTTTAAATCTGTACCTGGGTAGGGATTAGGTTTAATATCTGGAAATCCTGAACGTCGGAAATTGGCCCAAGCCTCAGGCCCATTGAGTAGTGAAGCAATCCAATACTGTCCATTGATCTGTTCGATTTCTGCGCCGGCATCCAAAGGGTTGGCGGTCACATATGCGTCGATATCCTCCTGAGCAATATCGGTATCTCCCGGCCAGGCAGACATTTGCTGCATGTTTGCCTCGATTGCTGACGCGTAAACTCCGGCAGCGTCTCCCGTGGTCCAACCCCGAACGATCGCCTCAGCCAGTAATAACTGAGTTTGGGCGTAAGTCACCAAAAAACTCGGTGCTTCGGGATTGCCGAGGCGGCTTCGGTCCAGCTGAGTGTAGTCATAGAGACTTGCCAATCCCGCTGCCTCGATGACAGGAGGAATGGATGAGTTGTCAAAACCTTGTGGCATACCGATTTGTGCCTCGGAGGTTCGATCAGCATTTTCTTCCGTTTGATCGCCTTCAGTCATCGCACCTACGTAGCGCACGCCAATCACAGGCAGCCGAGGGTCATTGCGATCTGCTAAATAATTGACAAATTCTTCATCCAGATAATAGAAAGGCGCTTGGCCGCCATTTAGATTGGTGCCCACCGGATTCCGGAAGTCAGCGTTGTGGCGAACCACTGCATTGTCCGCATTAGATTGTATTATTCCTCCGGCAATTGCTTTGGCAGCAAATTCCTGAGCCTTGCCGGGATTTACCTTGACCAATCGCATGGCCGCCCTCAGCATAAGAGAATATCCGAGTCGCTTCCATTGGTCGATATCACCCCCATAAAGGACATCCTGGGTCACCGCACCCTTGCCAGGATCGAGCGCTCCTGCCGCAGAGGCTAGTTCATCGAGAAGGGCATTGTAAATGCTTTCCTGAGAATCATAGATGGGAAATGAATTTCCGTCCAAAAATGCCCTGCTCGCTTCTGAATAAGGCACGTCTCCATAGGTGTCGGTCATCACCATAAAGGCGTGGCTCTTCCAAATTTTCAACATGCTGAGTAGGTTCGTATTTGGTGCTTCCTTCAGTTCTTCACTGGCAATTGCATCGATCAGGTTCTTCAGCACATTGCGATATCCTCTCTGCCAATTATTTTGTGTGGCAGACCGATTATCTTGATTGAGATTGGCTCCCGTACCTACCCCCGTAAAAGGAGTAATCATCTGTCGCACAATCGTCGTCTCATAAGTAAGATTATTATAGACAGGCGCACTCTGGATGATGGCAAAATTCAATTGGAATGTACCGTCAATCGAGGTTAATCGTACGGGATTTGTATTGAGCTCATCAAAATCCTTGTCGCAAGCATTCAGCATCATCACCAGCCCGACAAGCAATATATATTTGGCAGAATTTCTCATTGGTATTGTATTTAATAAAGACATGGATCTGGGTTTTAGAATTTGAGATTAAGATTAAATCCAATGCTTCGGGTCACTGGTAGTCCAGTTGCTTCCAGACCTTCGCTGCTGTCGGCGATGATCCCATTTTGATTGGGATGAATGTGAGGCACCCATTTCTTGAGCACAGCAACATTGTTTGCCACGAGGCTAATGCGTGCACTTTGGATATATTTATTTTCTGGAATAATTTTTCCCAGATTATATCCCAAGGTGATTTGACGCAGTTGCCATGATCCCGCGTTAAATACGGATTGCTCAGACATCCGGAAACTTCGAATGGTTTCGTAGAATGTCTGCACAGGGGTCTGTGCGGTATTTACCGCACCTTCCGTATTCACTCCTTGGCCCACTACGAAGCCTTGTTCTCGGCCTACAAGTGTCTCCTTGTCCAGGCCATGACGGTATGCATTGGTGTGAGTTCCGGAGATCATCTTGTGCCCCAATTTAAAGTCAATCAGAAAGGAGAAATTGAAATCCTTTATCATGAATTCATTGGTGAAGCCTCCCCACCAGGTTGGCAATGCACTACCGAAGTTTAATTGTTCTTCAGATCGAACAGGTCTGCCGGTATTGGCATCAAATACCTGCTGGCCTTGCGCATCTCTTAGATAACCCCAGCCATACAACTGTGCCATCGGTTTTCCGACTACTTGACGCAGCTCTCCATGAAAATCGGCACTACCTACGGTGATGAATGTACCGTCTACATCGTCACCCAGGCTCAATACTTCCGACGTATTGTGGGTAGCATTAAAGCTGGTTTTCCACTGAAAATCGGCCGTTCGAAAAGCGGTCAATCCAATCAGCATTTCTACTCCTCGATTGCGGCTTTCCCCCACATTAATGAGTTGGGTCTGATAGCCTGAGGCATCAGAAATCTGAGCCTGTAATATTTGATCAGAAGACAACTTATCGTAGTAAGACATCTCAAAATTTATATTCTCCATGAGAATTAATTCGAGTCCTATTTCTTTTTCCGTGACCCGCATGGGTCGGAGGTTTGCATTAGGAACAGTGGCTCCGCTCACACTACCCACCGGTTGAGGACTTCCGGAAGCATTGGGAAATTGCTGTGCACTGATGTTGTAAAATAAATTGTTGGCGTACGGTTGCACATCAGTGTCACTACCCACCTCTGCATAAGCCACCCGTAATTTTCCAAAAGATAGCCAGCTTGGCATTTCGAGTGCTTCTGAAAAGACAAAACTTGCAGTGACGGAAGGGTAGAGGATACTGCGATTTGCAGGAGACAAGGTGGAGAACCAATCATTGCGAGCGGTCGCATTGAGATAAAGAAATCCCTTGTAGGCAACCTCGGCTGCGGCGTAGAGTGAATTCACTTTGCGTTCGGAGAGGATATAGTTTGGAGTGACCTTGCTGGCATTGCCAATCGTGTACAGATCGCGAGTGAAAAATAGTTCGCCAAGCTCGGTATTGATGTCTGAACGCCGATACATTTGATTTCCCCCAAGATTTAGGTTGACGGCGAAGTCCCCAAATTTTTGTTTTGCACCAATGAGGAAGTCGGTATTTATCTCGCGAAATCTGCGCACATCACGCACATATTGGCCATTGACAAATCCAGGAGGTGGATCTGATTGCCGTTGCGACCCGGTCGGTAAGTTATATTCGACGTCACGAGTATAATAGTCCTGGCCCAATCGGCCTTGTACGTACAGCCAGTCGGTCAGATCGTAGCGAGCGGTAATATTGCCGTAGATACGATCACGCACATTGTTTTCAAATCGAGATAGAGCGAAATATGGGTTGGTACGATTGGTAAAGCGTGAATATTTTATTTCATCGCCATTTTCATCAAAGGCATTGTCTCTGAGTAGATCAAGGGGCATGCTGCTCGCCAAGGTGTAAATGACGACAGGGCTAAAATCCTGCTCGGCAATATTGGGTGGATTTGTGCGGTCTTCGTGTGCGTAATTAATATTTCCAGAAACAGTAAGTTTATTGGCGTTCTGAGTGAAGCCAAAATTGACCGTTTGACGGCTGAATTCCGATCCTGGTAAAATAACGTCACTCTCAAGATTGGACAGCGATAGACTCATCCCACCATTGTCCCCTCCGGTCGATATTTTGAGCGTATTGCTCCACTGAAATCCATTGCGATAATAGTCGCGGACTTTGTTGGGTTGAGCAGTATAGGGCACTTCGATCCCGTCAAATAATATTTGGGTCATGCCGGGTTCGATTTTTTCACCAAAGCTCCAAACGCCTGATGTGGGTCCGGGTGCATTGGGCCGCACTCCGCGCTCGCCTTGGCCGTATTCGTACTGAAAATCGGTCAGATCGATGGGGGTATCGTGCGTGTAATTGGTGTTGAATTCTACTTGCAGTCCATTTCCCTCTGCGCGGTTTTTAGTAGTCACCATAATGACTCCGTCTTTGGCCCGTGACCCGTAAAGGGCGGAGGCAGCTGCACCCTTGAGAATGCTCATGGAAGTGATATCATCGGGGTTGATACTACTCAACCCGTCGCCGCTATCTGATCGTCGATTCCTGCCAACACTGTTGCCACCACGTTGTACACCAAAATTACTATTGTCAATAGGCACACCATTGACTACGATCAGGGGAGAATTATTGCCTCCAAAAGAAGAGACTCCACGTATTCTGATTTTGCTACTTCCCTGCGGTCCTGAGCCAAGACTGCTCACATTGACTCCTGCTACTTTGCCCTGCAAGACATCCATAAATTTGGAGCTTCGGTTGGTCGTAAGCTCATCGGGCTCAATCTTTGAGGTAGCATAGCCGAGGGTACGCTTGTCGCGCTCGATACCTAGCGCAGTCACCACTATTTCATCCAGCGCTCGCACATCCGTATTTAGGGTGACATTAATTTCAGTACGGCCATCAATATCGACCTCCAGCGTATTGTAGCCGGTGTAAGAAAAGAGTAAAGTAGTGGCTTCATCAGGTACATCGAGTGAATAGGTGCCATCGTAGTCGGTGGCCGTGCCGGTGGCGGTTCCTTTGACAACGATATTGACACCAATTAATGGCTCATTTTCTTCGTCCACCACAGTACCACTTATGGTCTTTACCTGCAAGAGTGCAACGGCTGTTTTGGTAATTGCCGAAAATCGATCTGTGCTTTGATGGGTTTTAGGTCGTAAACTAATGACCTGGTCATCTTCGAGACGGCTTATCTGATTTATTTTCTTTTCTAATTTGCGAGCCTTGCGACTACCTACCTTGGTGTCACGGTAAATGATCACAAATTTCTCGTTGAGTGCCCGATACTTAAGACCGGTTGCTGAGAGAAGCCGGTCTATTGCCTGGTCAATATCTTCGGTAGCTTCAAAGGTGAAGTCTACTTTGATATCTTTTAACATACGTGTTTCGTAGGAGAAAAAGACTTGATAGGTCTCACTCATTTTATGGAGTACCTCCGTGAGTCTTTGTTCTTCATCCACCTCGTAAGGCGGGTCAGGGGCAATGTCATAAGAAAAAACATTTGCAGGTGTTGCGATTGTAAAACATAGTACGGAAAGGAATGCGATAATGAAGTGGATCAGTGATTGCATGATTCTCTGGTTAGATTAGTAGTAGATTATTTTTTCAAAATTTCACAAGGATGAATATTATTCGATTAGATAATGGGTTTCATTTTTGATGATGTTGAGATCGATCAGGGTATTTTCCAGCAAAGCTATGGCTGTGTCTAGGGAGGTGGTCGGTAGGGGAAATGTCATTTTTCTTTTCAAGAGCTCTTGATCCCCAACCTCAAACTCTATCGCATACATCTGCTCGATTTCGGAGAGCACTTGCGACAAACTCACATTTTCGAGAATGGTCACGCCCTCACGCCAGCCCGTGTGTGTTTGCACGATTTCGTTTTTACGGATGGTCAATTGCTCACTCGCTTTTTCGTAATAAACCAGATCGCCGGGCTCCATCAGAATTAGAGAATCAAGATCAGGGCAATAAAACCGCACCACCCCTTCTTCCAGAAAAACGCGGGTATATTCGTCTGTACTCTTTACGTTAAATCTCGTGCCCAGGACCTCTAAGATGGCGTGTTCCGTACGCACTTCAAATGTGGTGGCGTTGGGCTTTTTCTCCACATCAAAATAGGCTTCACCGGTGAGTGATACCGAGCGGGCTGAGCTGTATTGAGCCAACGAGTTTTCGTTGAGTCGCATCCATGATCCATCTTGCAAGGCCACGTTTATTTGCTCGTCTTGACCTGTCTGAATTAAATTTTCTGTAGATCTAATTGGCAAGAACGGCAGAGAAGCCAGCACCAGCAGTGCCAGGGCAGCTGCTACCTGTGTCAATTTCCAGATCCGATTTTTCCTTGGTGGTGTTGCCACTTCGTCTACCGCTAGCTGTTTTTCTACCTTACGTAAGACCCGCTCCTTCGCGTTTTCAGCAGGTTGTACCTGCGATTGACTGGCCTTCCAGATCTTCAGCATGAGCTCATCGCTTGGTGCAGACGCATCACTCTGAATTAAGCCCAATAGTTCTTGTGCCTCCTCACCTGTGATCTGGCCCTTGGCAAGTTTTTCGACTAGTTTTTCTTTTCTCACTTACTCTAGTATCCAAAGTCTATGGAGGAAAGGATTACTTAAGGGGCTGACGAATAATAAGTTTCTGTTTTCAGGCGAGCCAATTTTGCCACCAGACAAGATTATCGAGTGATTCCTGACACAGTCAGGACAAAGGTCTTGTAGACCTTTGAGCGAAGACAACCACGTCAGTGGATGGGGTGGAAGACCGAGGATAGCCCAGCTACCCAAGGCTTTGAGTAACATGACTGAACGATCCTGGAAGGTGGATGTCCCAAAGGACATCCAAGTGAGGAAACCACACAGCGGTAGGGAGGGGTGGTAAAAAGGGCCGTATCAAATCGGTAAGTTATTTTTCGCCGGTCCCTAAGCGTGCACGTATTTAAAAAATACCGTATCTTAAGACTGTTACCCAACGCTTTGAAATTCATACATGATGCGATGAATAGAGCTGAAGAATTGGGACATATTGCTGCATTGCAACAGGGCAGTCGAGAGAGTTTTCGCTGGCTCTATGATCAGTATTTTTCCCAAATTTATGGTTTTTGCAAATCTCTCATACCTCGCGTAGAGGATGCTGAAGAGATTGCTGCCGATGTATTTGTGACCATCTGGCGAAGAAGAGAAGTGCTTCTGACTAATCGTAGTCTGCAGCCATTACTCTTTAAGATAACCCGTGATCTGGCTTGGAATCACTTGCGAAGGATTGCAGTGCAAAAATCAAACTGGGCAGACTTTATTAGTGCAGCGACTGCAAAAACGACGGAGACCGTGCCAGAATTTTTTGATCAAGAATCGGAGCGTCTGCTCGAAAAGGCCATCGGTTTCCTCCCACCCCAGCAAGAAAGGATTTTTCGACTCCGCTTTCTTCAGGGATTGGAATTGAGTCAGATTGCAGAGGAGTTGCGTATTTCGAAAAATACGGTCAAAGTTCATTTGGCGAGGTCGAAGAGCTTGGTGCAGGGTCGACTTAGTGAGGAGACTTAGATGAGGAATATTTTCGAGGGAAATCGGCCAACAGTCCTTATCAACTAAGCGCTTTCCAATCCTCTCCTGACCGCCATGGAAGTCGCCGAAATACACAAGGGGTCTGGCCCCTTGGATTGATTTGGATGGGCTGGGGAGTCGCTAAACACATATTGGTTCGTCACCATTGGATTGAGGTTGCCCCGGAAA
>CAJQNM010000052.1 GCA_905479665.1 uncultured Saprospiraceae bacterium | reverse complement strand
GACTTTTATTGCAGGCGACGAGGTGCTCCTCTTGCCTAATTTTGAAGTCAGCCAAAACGCAGTTTTCGAAGTGCTTATGCAAGGCTGCAATTAAAGGGCATCTCTAATAACTCTGTTCGGAATGAAAACGCAGTAATTTTTTTTAGATACAAGGCGCCAAAAGCGGAGTTTAGCAGGGCTAATCTATTCTACACATCCCTCGGAAAAGATCTCAAAAATGGTCGCAGCCGGAATCGAAAACCCTGGCAGCAATTCAACGACATTCGCCCTGAGAGTGAGCGGCCCTGGCTGCACGGCTATATTGCCCGATGTATTGATCAGATGTTGGGCAGTAATACTGCCTATCAAGTCCGCATCCTCAGCCACTACCGTATATGTAGGAAAACATGCGCTGACATCAGTGAAATACCAAGGCTCGGTAGATAGTCTCCCGGAAGAGACCACAAAAGCATTTAGAAATAATCCGTCTTTTCCCTCACCAAAAAAATCACCTCCCTTCAATTCATAAAATTGACTTTCTGTTTGCAATGGATCGAAAAATGTGCGTTTAATCTTATCCGCGGGTTGTAGTCCGGAAGGTGTATGTCTGTAGAAATGTAAGCCCTGGCTAAAATTGAAGGAAATAATTTCTTTCTGACCATCCAAGTCTATATCCGCCTCGGTGAAAGATGTCTTAGAACTAAAATGGAATACGATTGGAATGCTACCTTCTACATAATTTCCACTGCCCTGGTTCATATATATTTTGGTTGCACCTTCGATATCTGAAGTAATCACATCTTCCAGGCTATCCTTATTCATATCGGCCACACTCAAATGACCATCCACAAATAGAGTCGTAAAAGGGGTTGTACCTAATGAATTGGTATACGAAGGAGTTGAAATACTGCCTTGATTTATGAGAACCTTAATGGAACTTTCAAGAGCACTCAAATCTCGTACTAACACAAGTATGTCCTTATCTCCATCCCCATCATAGTCGATGGTCGCAATTTGCACAGGATGGTCTATTGGTAGTGCGATATTCAGATCGGGGGATGTCTGCACATCGGCAAGACTTCCATTGTCCATACCATCATGATAGGCAATGGATATGTCGGTTGATCCAGCAGCATGTTGAGCCATCACAATATCACTTTTGCCATCTGCATTTAAATCAACCAATGCAATACTGGTGAACACATTGGCTACATCAAGCCCAAAAGGAAGATAGTGAACCCTTTCTAGAGCCTGAGACGAGGCATCGCCTGCGATACATATACTTACGAGTGCAAAAAGTATTTTCTTCATCAGTTTTTATTTACTTGGCATTTTCCAGTAAAATTACTTTGTACAATTGCTTGCTAATCCAGTCATTTTGATAATAGCTGGGTAAATGAATATTCGTATGCAGATCATATACTTTCTGCCTCTGAGCATCCATCACTTGATACGCTTCTGAATATTTCAAGTCATTACTTATAACCTGCTCGAATGGGGGAAATGGTATCACTGCCGAGCACTGGATACCACCAACCGAAGTACTACAACCTGATTCGGCCGCCACTAGTAGTGTTACAACATCTACTCCACCTACGGACTGCTTTCCGTACTTTAAAATATTAGGAGTGGTAATCGATTTCAATTCATTGGTATCAGCGGAAATGGAATTTAAACCATAAATGATGGTATCTTCCTCAAGGGGATAGGATACACCTCCCGTATTGTCATATCCAAAAGTGTATAAAACATCCCGGTTCAAGAGATCTCTCGTCTTGTGGTTCTGGATTGATTGCCCTGGGTTGAGTTTATTGCGAAGACTAATAGCATCAAGCGCAAATTGTCCCCTGATATTCGAGGGGAACATTGTCCCTTCAAATAATAGTTGAAACTGATAGGTTTTGGTTTCTGGTACGGTAAATTCATAGGTTACATCTCTCCACAGCCCAGGGTTTATTCCTACATTATATATTTGAATATTTTGACCATTGAGCGCAAAACTGATCTGTCGATCACTATCTTGTGTAAATAGGGCTTCATCTGTAACACATGTATAGCTAAATTTGAAATCATACGTACGACCACCCGCCAGCGTTACACTGTTTTCCCAGGCGACATCTCCAGCACCTCCTGGATCAACTATGAGCATATTGCCACTCCCCGAGGTACGATCACCAAAATCCTCAAAACCGCCCGAAAAATTCCTGGGACTTGTATTGATGGAATACACAGAATGTGCCTGGTCCGTGGAAAAGTGCCTCAAATAGGGATACATCGAGAAGAAACCCACCGGCCCAAAATCAAAATCACCATTCCTCACCTTATCGTCAGATTCTAGCCCCATTTTACTGGTGTTGCGCTCACTAAATCGCATGTGTTTATTGATAGTGTACGTGGCAAAATTGGACGCCAATAGCGGATTCTGATGCAACATATCGACCACAAATTGCCTGATGGGAATCACCTCTGTATTATAGTTGATGACAGTACCATCATATTCAGCTTTGTGTATGATTTCATAAATGTTCTCTATCAGGGAGTGCCCACTGATCAAGGCCTGCTGGGCGATTGCAATATTTACGATGCACAACAGGTTGTCGATGTGCCGTTTATTGGAGTTGATCCTTGTGTTGCGATCCGTTTCGGCTAGCGCAAGGTAGTCCTCCACGGAAAGAGGTGCTGTGTTATTGCTGGAGGTAAATACTTCGATGTATGGTTGAAAAATAGTATAGTAGGAAATGATTTTTGAAAGTCTGGTAACATCCACGTAGTTTGTCCGCAGAAGCATCTCACTGCTCTCGATTCCAAAGTCATATGATTCTTTATTGACATATGATTCGATCCAATTCAAAGAATTCATATCGCCTAGGTGTATCAATAAATTTTGTGCTTGTTGAGATTGATTACCACTGTAAAGAACCTTAAATAACTCTGCGGCTTTCTCGAAGTTATCCAATTCCTGAATGGCATAGGGAGAACTGGGTGTTACTACAAATTTACTTATGTCCGCACAAGCACTATTATCCAAGGTGCCATCCAATGCGATCCTTAGCCCTGAAATGCAGTCACTTGCTCCCGAAATATTATTAAAACCAGTGATCAAGTCACTGTACCGGTTGAGTGGGTTGGTTGCTATAATATCGGCCGCTGCTCCCGGACAGAGATTGAGTTCTGAAACCAGTAGGTTTTGCAGCTGTGAAATCATCTGAGATTGATTGTCCAGTATGTCATCGAGTTGAATATTTATATTGTTGAATTGATACTGCATGATTTCACGATTGAATTGAATGCCATCGAGTACAAGCTCAGATGTTTTTAGTTGGATCTTTACAATTTGATTTAGCTTTTGATCAATGACACTAAATCTTGCATTCATTTCTTGCCTTAGTATATCCATTTGCTCCAATATGGGTTTGGTCACTTGTTCTTGCAATATATCACCCAGTAATTGACTGGCAATAAAACCACTCACCAGGCGAGCGCCCATTTTAGCAAATCCTGACAATCCGGCTTTGAAAATTGCCTTTCTCTTTTGGCGATCACGAAAGAGCTTCTTAATGCCACCTGCATCCTTCAAGGTCTTTCGCACTCCCAATATTCCACCTGCCACTGCAATCGATCCAAAGGTTGTTCCAGCGATGACAGAGGGAGCACCTTCAGAGAATCCTTTCTTTAATTTCGAAAATGAATTTTCAAAGTTCAACACAGCCGTAATATCTTCCGTTGTCCTTAGACCCTCTGCTGCCATCAGTACTTGTGGATCATCAATGCCCAAAGCCCGTAGTTCACGCACAAAAGCCTGAACGTCTAAATTGCCTTTGAGATAGGCATCTACATAATCTTTACCCAGTATGGATTTATTGAGTAGCTCAAAATGATCATTGCGTAGTTGCTCATTGGTTGAGTCCGATGCTATACTATTTGCAATTGACTGCATTTGGATGGAGATGCCTGAAAAATATGCCTGAATGATTTCAATTCTATCCAAATTTAAAAGCGTGTTTTCAACGAGCTGAGACCAGCTTTCTGCAAAAGCGTTCATCGTACTATCCCGATAATCTGAATATTCATCGTTGGCTTTAATAAATACACTATCTGCAGTTTCTGCGAAGGAAGAATTACTATTATTGATGGATTGTTGTGCTTCGGCTAAAAAGTTTGCGGATTGCAACACAGAATCTACTTGATGAATATTGGCTAGTATATAGCTCATGGTGAGCCTTGAGTAGGTAGTATACCGGTCGGTACCGACTCTGTTTCCGATCGGGCGATGTATGTTTTTATGAAGATAATTAGTGGAATCTGATCGTGTGCTAGCTTCTTGAAACAGGTCTCTGTTTAATGCACCATACCAAGCTAGTTTTCTCGCACCGGCTTCCCAAATGAGATGGGACAGTTCTTGTGGCATTTCATCAAATAGCCCGATGAAGAAATCATCTGAAAGATTTCCTAAAAGTCGTATGTACTGGTCATTGATGCTCGGAGATTGGCCTGTGCCTTGTATTCCTTTTTGATCTTCAGGTGATAATGAAATGATCGGCCTTGGATCTAGGGTGGCAGTACTTAGATTGATATTTGAAAGCTGGCTAATGCCCTGATTGTTTTGATCCAGCATGTCAAATGGATCATCAAAAGCAGTCGCTACCTGAGCGTTCAGATCACTTGTCAAACCTCGATAGTACTTGTCATAAATGGTCGGTACCTGGTTCGGTGGAAATTGTGACTGAAGGCAATCATTAATCTCTTCGATGATTAAAGACTGCGTTCCGATGGACATATTTACCGGATCCAACAGATAGAATAGTCTATTGCATTGCTCCTGCCCAAAAGCGACAAGTGGAAAAAGTATAATAGCTAGTGTTAATCTCATGAATCTCAATCTATTCTGATGTATGTATAGAGTATGATATTTGATGGTCGTGTTTCATTTCCTCCTTCAAAGGCGGTTCTACTCAACAGCGTTGCAGCTCCATCGCCGCCATTTGCCCCCGGGATTGCATTTCCGAAGGCGGCTACTACTTGTGGTGCCAATCCATGGCGATGGGCCTTTATCTGGTGATACTGTACATGGCCTGGCTCTTCGCTGCCCGAACGGTCTACATCGACCCTGCTACTGGTTCGTGTATCAAGCGACCTTATGAAGAAGCCACGGGCATCAGGTATGTGTGTCCAGCCCGTGTAGGAAAATAATCGATTGCTACTACTCATCGCAGAGCCATCCATAAAGATCCAACAATCTCCATTTTCATTCTCAAAATCCTGAGGTGATAGTACGGAGTACTTAACATCTCCCACGGCGCCCGTGCACCCTTGATCATCAAAAGCCTGTCCGAATAGTGCACCTGAAAGAGATACCAGTACCAAAAGTGTTGTAAACTTCATTTTTTAATTTTCTAATTGAATAATTCTTGCCCTAAATCCTAAGCTGATCAAGTGCGCACTATTTTTTGCTTCCATTTTGCGCATGAGATTTCTTCTGTGCGTGTGAACGGTGTCAAAGCTGATGTAAAGTCTCTGTGCAATTTCACTGCTACTCAAGCCATGTGCTAGCAATTGCAATATTTCACTTTCGCGGTGTGATATTGGTCGTACTGATTGCATGCTGTCGAAGATTGAATGATGAGTCCACTCCGGAAACAAACAAAATCAAAAAAGCTTCTTTTGGCGATATTTTCATTTTTCTCAATTAGCTGATACTCAGGCATCACCGAATCTCGAAAAATAAAAATCTCATCCAAATCAACTCTTTTTGTGAAGATTGCCTGCTTTCGGAGTGGACTCAATGATTGATTCAAAAGTAATCGATGCCGCTTTGGCAAAAAATAGGTAGTAGTACTCATTTTTTGACTTACTTGTTTATTTGGATATTTGTAAACATGAGGATGATCCTATTTCAGTTGGAGTACACGGCCCGACTCGGGTGCATGATTTTGCTATGCGGTTGCCTCAGCTCCTGGGCGATGCATGCGCAGCAAGATTCAGTAAAAAAGGTGTACCTCATGCAGCGAAGCAGCCCAGTTGATACCATTAAATTGGAGGCCTATTTTCAATTGGGAAGAATGTATGAGCAGGTAGATCGTGACACGGCTGAACATTACTTTCTTCAGGGAATTAAGCTGTCTAAGGAACTCAACAGTGTTGTTTACTTAGCCAAGATGCATCACTTCTTAGGTATTACATACGGTATTGACGCTCAGTACGATGCCGCATACGAAATGCTCGAACACGCGATAGAGTTGTATCAGGAGCAAGATAATATCGCGCAGGAATATCGTGCCTTAAATGCGGTGGCCCTTTTTCAATTTTACCAGGGCAACTTTGAAGCATCAAGGTCTACCTTTTTAGAAATATTAATGGTCTATGATAGTTTGGGCTGGGAAGATCAGAAGATAGGTCCTTACATAAATATGGCGCTTAACTTAGAAGCTGCAAAGAGAGATGATGAAGCGCTCGGCTATTATGAAAAAGCCCTGGAACTTGGTGAGCATATCAATGATCAACGTGCACTAGCTCTGAGCTACAATAATAGTGGTTCAATCTATCGAAGAAAGGGGGATCTTAAGCGTGCAGTCGCCTACCATGCCCAATCTTTGGAATATGCTCGTAAGATTAATTTTCAAGTTCAGATCGGCAGAAGCCTTAGCAATATGGGTGCCAACTATACCGCCATGGGCGATTATAATAGAGCGGTGGAATATTTGACCCAAGCGATAACTCATGCTAAGAATAATGGTGTGAACCGTAACCTGGTCAAATCATATCTGCATATGAGTGAAGCTTACACAGGACTCAATAGGTATGGGGTGGCTTTAAATTTTACGGACAGTGCCATGCAATTGTCAAAAACACTGAAACTGGAAGATGACATCCTCTTGGCTCAGAAACAGTATTATGAGATTTATAAAAAATCCAATCGACCGGAACTGGCATATAGCTATGCGGATTCCATTTTAATAGGGGAGGAGGCAAGAGCTCAAGAAGTGTATGCTGCCCATCTAGCCGAGGCAGAAAAGAAATTGGAAAACTTTCAATTAAAATCAGAAAATGACCAGCAGAAAGCTCAATTGGAATTGACAGAATTGCGCCGACAGCGGACAATAGCCGCTGCCGCAACCGGTATGACTCTTGTACTGTTGTTCGGAGGTTTCATTTTTTATTTGAACAACAAGAGACATCAACAAAATATGCTAGGACTTGAAAGAAAGCATGCCGACAATGCTACAAAACGACTTGAGTCACATAAGCGGCATATCGCCTCCGTCCTTCATGATGAGTTGGGACAACAGTTGGCCATCCTGAAAAGCAAATCCTCTGAGTTAGACAATCCGGAACTCCTGGCAGATATAGATCGAGCTATTCAAATGACCAGAGATGTATCTTACGACACGTATCCGTACCAATTGCAGCGCCTCGGTCTCAACCAAGCCGTCCAAAAGATGCTCCAGAAGCTCTCTGAAAAGTCTATCACTTATTACAATGCCGATTTGGATGACCTTGAACCGCTCTTGACCGACAGTCAGACACTGATTGTTTTTCGCATCATCCAAGAGTCGCTCACCAACGTTCATAAACATGCGCACGCTAAATCATGTGCCGTGCAATATGACGCTCAAAGCCACACCCTTACGGTAAGAGATAATGGAATTGGCTTCGATCCCAGCCACGCATCAGAGGGAGTAGGTCAATCGGCATTGGCCACTTACGCAAGGTTACTTGATGCAAACTATGTGATTCACTCGGAAAGAGAAGTGGGAACGACCGTCGCGGTCAAGCTAAAAACGCTCGAGGCAAATAATAAATAGCTATCTTTCTTGGTCTAAAAACCAAGAACTGAAGTGATTCAAGTGGCTGTAGTAGATGATCATCCATTGATATGTGAAGGCATAAGTCAATTGGTTGCTCATTGGCAACCAGCCGAAATCCATACCTTCTTAGACGGTAAAAAAGGACTTGAATTCATAAGAAAACGGCAACCCGACATTGCCATTTTGGATGTAGATTTAGGAGACATGAGTGGTCTTGAGATTGCTGAAATCATTCAACAAGAGTCTCTGACTACTAGAGTCATCATTCTTACACTTCATAAAGACAAGGCCTACTTTCTAAGGGCTTTAGATTATGGAGCACTTGGATACATCAACAAAGACTGCCTTAGTCAGGAAATCATAAATTGTCTCGAAGCTGTATACCAAGGCAAGCAATTCATCGGTTCTACCGCCTTTGAAGATCCAGAGGAGATATCCGAATACTTGGATGCCATAAATCAAACAAGGAAGCAATTTAATTTGCTCACACAATCAGAAAAAAACATCGTCCTCCTAATCTGTCAGAATTTCAATACCAAAGAGATATCAGAGCACCTTTTTATTTCTCCACGCACGGTTGACAATCACCGGGCCAATGTTTGCAAAAAACTAGATCTCAAGGGCCAGAACAGCCTCCTCAAATGGACGATGGAGCATAAAAATGTACTGGAAAGAATGGTGTGATGCACATTTATCATTCTGGAGGTGTAATGAATTCCACATCTCTTCCTTCGGCTCTTTCCCTTTTAACTATTGCTTGTAATTCCGCTGGTATTGACGATATCGGAACAATAAATCCATCCATCATAACGAGATCATTGAATGGACTAGTCGAATTCATGTGTTGTGTAGAGAATTCTGGGTTGAAATACCACAAATCAAACATATCCTTGATTTGCTTCGCTTTGCTTGAAACGGTAGTGCTTTTGGTTCCAAAATAATCACTTATTTCACCGGCTGTCATGTATGGCTCAAATGATTTGTCAAACAAAAAATTGATGGAGCCAATTGCGTAAACTACCGCGGCTGCCCAAATTTCAATTTTTCCTCGTTGGAAGGGAACGTCTCGTTTCCTTCCCATTTTCAAAATTAGCTTTTCACAAAGCTCATTATAATCGGCATCAAGTTTTTGGACACAAAATGTACCGATCAATTCCAGTATTGCCTTCTTTTTATTTTTTATTCCTTCTTTGTCCATAAGTTCGGTTTCCTGCGGGTCATCTAGCCAATGTGTTTTGAAGTCTTCTCTCCAAAATTCGACTTATAAACCCTAATCTCTATCTCGGTTGACAAACTGGGCCCGAGCTTTGCCATCATTCTTTATCCCTCTCAGTCTACAATATTCTTCTAATTCATCCAAATCTACGACAAAATCGAATACCTCGAATCCTCGACTGGTTAGATCTCTTTTGGTTTCTTTAAAATCCCTATGCCAATCATGCCATGTATCATGCATGCTCTCACGGTCCGCAATAATCTTGATAAATCGTTTCCAATCCTTTTTTCTGTAATATGCGATATTAATTACCATCATGATGTTTCGCTCTCTTATGGTAAGGGGCACAATGTGAGAGACGCACCGTGAGCCTCAGGGCTCACGGTGCGTCTACTCGATTACCATTCTTTTTTTATTTATTGCAAGTATGAATTGAGCATCCAAAGAGTTTTCTCTGTTTCAGAAATATAATCACTCATTAAACTGACCGTTCCTTCGTCATTCGCTTCACTTGCTAAGTCTAAGATGCCTCTTTCTTTTGCAATAAGAATGGAGAAATTTTCCACAACGATAGTAACTCCCTCCATTCCATTTGTAATGCTTTTTACTTCCTTGATATTAGAGGTGTTAAGGTAGTCAGTAAATGTGTGCAAAGGTTCTCCTTCTAGTGTTAATATTCTTTCAGCTATTTCATCCACTTTAATAACGGCATCATCATAAAACTCCTCAAATTTTAAGTGTAACTCAAAGAATTCTTTCCCCTTAATGTTCCAGTGTAGTCCTCTCAAATTTTGATAAAATAGTTGATAATCTGCTAGCAGTTGATTTAAGTTTTTACTGAGCTCTTCAGCCTTGTTCGTATCTATTCCTATTAAGTTTTTCATCATTGCTTATTCATAATTAATCGTAACGCTTATGCTGTAGATGCCAAGAGGGCCTTCCTAATATAACGCTATAGATCCATAGAGACAAATAGCTACTGGTGGGCGATACAAATCTAGAAAAAGCGAATGGCATTGTGAGAGCTCTAGGCAGTGTTTTCGTTCGACAACGTCTCCGACCTAGACATTTCAGCCTGGCTTTTCGGCAGATAGGTTGAACGAATCCTCTCCTGGGGAATACAGTAGCTTGTTTGTCTAGTGCTTATAGCAGATCACGTGCCCAACGATCTTAGGTCACATCCTACTTCAACAGAACTTCTGACAGAACGCTTTCCCTACCAGGCCAGGATCTTTCTTTCTGCTCCAATCCAGTAGGGTCACTTCGCTGAAGTCTTCTTTTAGAGCTGATTCCTTAACGATCCAGCCCTTGCTGGTCGAGGTGGTGTTCATCTCGAAGTGAAAGGAACCGCATAGCGGAAGGGAGGGCTAGTGGTTCTCCAGGACTTTCCTGGCCTCATGGGAGTCATAATGTACCGATAGCGAGATGAAAATCTAGTGGATTTGTTCATCGGTTGAGGTTGCATAGGCCGTTCCTAACCTGTTCTTTTCAGCTACTTCGTTGCATTAAGAGATTCATTGATTACTGGCGTAACGACGACTTCTTTTGATCAATGGGATCCAGGCATATTCGATTTGTCAGGCAACTATCCAAACCCATTTGACCAAAAAACGACAGTCGAATTTGAATTGCATCAACAAGCGAAGGTTACATTAAGTGTATACAATTTTGTCGGGCAGAGAGTATTTGAGGTGACTGAGAGTGGATTGTCTCCAGGTATGCAGGCACTTAATTTTGATGCTTCAAACCTAAGCAGTGGTATTTATCTTTATAAGATCAATGCTACGAGTAGAAGCGGTAAGAATTATGTTGGCTCGAAGAAAATGATAATCGCGAGGTAATAGACTTCCTGAATGTACTTTATAAGTTTCCCCATTTCATTATGGGGAAGCTTATACGGTATATTTGATGTGTTACTTCGAGCACACGATCTATGGTCTACGGTTTCTCTTTCGAGTTTGAGACAGAGAGGATAAGGCATGGACGCTTCCAAGCTTGAAGAGATGCAAATACTTGATTAATGCCAAAATTCATGGTTGGGATTTTTGCTTTTTCAATACGAATTGATTTGCGCCCTTTTTCAATAGAAGCGGAGTTCCGTCTTACATCTGCCGGTCGGTGATGGTCAGCTTGCTTTCCTTGCTGGGTTATCCTCGGTTTTCGTGCCTTGTCTGGTGGCAAAGCCGTAGTTAAAACCAAAAATGGATAAATTGTGGGCTGCGGCATCCTTGGCATTCCAAATGTCAGTATACTGGTACATGGTTGTCTGTTAGGAAGACTGTTCTTATATGCTTTTTATTCTTCGGTGGGTATTAAGTCACAAAACCAGAATCCGATTGCGGCATTATCTTTGAGCTGATCTTCACGTTTGGGAGCTTTATATTCCCTATAAACTTTCTCTCCTATACTAAATTTGATTGGTTTCGAGAAAATTGGGCCGTCATAGCAAAAGGTATGAAATTCACCATTTTCACCACAAGGATCAACGTTTGGGGGTATGTCATTGATGAAATTAGCATCAATTTCTCTTCCAACGAATGATTTGTCCAATAGATCAGACTTAATGCAAATTACGATGGCTTTAAAACCAAGTTTTATAAATTCAGAGATTATTTCCTTCGTATCTCTTTTCCATAAGGGAAAGTGACATGTAATACCGTAAGGCTTTAATTTTTCCTCTCTAAAAGATCGAAGGTCTTCTAAAAAGATATCACCAAAACCGCAATCAGAATATCCTTCAGATTTCAACTTCATGACAGAATAACTCATTATTTGGTTATAATCTTCCATTGTTGGTTCTTTAGGTAATTCAATGGTGATTAGAGGAAGGCCTACCGATCTAATCTGTTGCTCCAGTAGGTCCCGCCTAAGTCCATGCATTGACACTCTATCATGATGAGCATTCATCGATGTAAGCAACCTGTCCACAGAATACTTCCCTTCCTTTTGGAGGTGATAAAATGCCAAAGAAGCATCTTTCCCAGAACTCCAATTAAAGTATGTTTTTAGCTTTTGATCCATAGATTTTATTTGGTTTCTTATAACTCAAAGGAATGTCTGCGTCACGAGAGTGTTCGGTTCAAAGAGATGAATGTATCAGACGCAGACCCTCGTCTGAGCTCAGAAGATACTGAAATTTACTAATTGCAAGCTACGTTAGTGAACTTGATTAATAACCCCGACGATGAGTCGGGATCGATGACAAGCAACAAGGCTTTCACGGGTGATCGTGGGTGTCTGAAAGCCAGGCTGCCACCCTCAATGTTGGGAAACCTGAATTTTGCAAGAAATCCTAAACGAATTACAATCATGGTGAATCAATTCATCATTAAAATGAAACGGCACGCGTTGGGTTAAAAAGCCCGTACGAAAAAGGCTCATTCAACCGATAGGGAAGAAGTGTTATGTAAACAATATGCTTCCCAACCAAGTTGCCAATCCAGGAGAAGTTTGATCAAGTTGTCTTATAAGGCGTTATATTTACAATAAGATGAAATGGGTTTACGAGGTTCACCATACCAGTCTATGACGTTTAATAGGAAGGCATTTATCGGATTCTACATATTCTTTGCCATTGGCACATGGACACTCTATGGGCAGCAAGCTGTCCACTTTGAAAACCACTTGGTGCCTAAGGTCAGTCGCAGTCTCAAAATCGATGACGCGCTTCCCACAGATTGTTTTGAACAAATGTTTATAGATCAAGATGGAAGAATGTGGTTGTCTCCATGTTTTGACGCGCAGGGAAGAAGGGGATTGCATCTGATTCAATTTGACGGATACGAGGGCATCATTCATAATCTAGCCTTAAATCCCGGAGCGAACATTGTGATTGCCGGTTTTCTTCATGACACGACCATCGTAGGAGTGGATAGAAAGAACGATCAGATCTTCTTATATGATATACCTTCAAGCAAAACTAGATTATTTGAATACGAAGGTCCAACCGGAAAGTTCTATAATGTTCATTTGATAGATGAACATATTTTTGTTCTCGCTTATTCTGAAAAAGCCCACACCATATATGAATTGGATGGTGCTAACATTCGAAAAGTTCAGTCGTCACCTTCCGAACGTCCGGCTAATTTTATGCCATATAGTGGTATTCTAAATTATTCGACTGTCATTGGTTCGTCCATATGGTTTTGGGACCGCAATATGAATGTATTCTCGTACAATGCGGAGTCTGGGGAATTGAATACGTATCGCATCCCATCTAAGACACAATTATTGAAGGTGCATTTTCACAATTGGGCAGGTCAACTCGTGGTGACTAATGCCAATCCGAGAAGACAAAATTTTTATGCTTGGATATTTGAGGACAATCAATTGACTGAGCTGAATGTACTACCCCCCGGATGGACATATCAATCTCAGTTTCAAAACCAAAAATTTACAGATATCATTTATGCCGATCAAGTTGGTTGGCTACTCGTCCTCTGTCAAAATGAAAATTCAGAATCGAAAGCCATTTTGGTCAATAGTGAAGGGGAGGGGATCGACTATACGGAGGTCATATCACGATCTGAAAAATCAGAATGGGATTATATAACATCCAATGACTTTACAAAGGAAGTTATTTTTGAGGGTGGAAAAATCCAACTCATAGAAATTGCCCAGGAGTTGAGCTTTGAAACTTTTAGAACAGGTTCAGCCAGAGCTATGACCGTTGTGCATGATTCAATTTTGCTGGGATTAACACATGGTGATCCTTACGAGTTAAATTTTAAAAGCAAAAAGCCTCGCTTACAAAAGTCTATCCTGCTTGATCGGATTGATCCGGATCGCCCACAAAAAATTGGGAATGATCGTCATGGTAATATATTTCTGATGAGCCATTTTGCTTTACACAAAGTGGACCCGACATCAAATCAAATCGATTCATGGAAGACCGCCGAAAGGCTGGAGATGATCGAATATGGAGAGGAATCCTTGTTTGCAATAATGAACGGAGGTATTCATGAATTCAATGAAGCAGGCGGACAATTCGTGCCCATGAGCATCATCTCTGACATTACAACAGTCGATGGTCACGTCAATCAAATGGAATATTTTGATGAGCAATTATGGATTGGAACCAGCACGGGACTTTATTATTATGATATTGTTCAGGAGGAATTGAATGAGGTAAAGCTGAATGATGAGGGCTCCTTCTCCATTATGACCATTATGTGCGACAGGAATGGTGTCATTTGGTTAGGGACGGATGCTTATGGAGTGATTCGTTATCATCCATCCAATCAACAGGTCCAGCAGATAAACCGAGACGAGGGCTTGACGCATTCTACGGTTGTGGGGTTGGTCGAGGATAAAGAGGGATACATTTGGGCGAGCACCTTCGATGGGATTTCGGTGTTATCGAGCGAGGGAGATGTTATTGCTGAATTCAATGAAGATGATGGATTGGTGCACAATGAGGGAAACCGTTGGTCATTCGCTTCCCTTCCTGATTCAAGAGTTGTGATTGGTACGATTGAGGGCATTTCAATTATCGACCCTCAAAGGACGCTGAATTCCTTTTTTAGCACACCCAAGTCAAAAATTTATGTGAGTGAAATTACGCATCCGGGTCGTCGCTCTAAGGACATAGTGAAATCTTTGAATCCAAGGGTAAATTCGAGGATATTCCATTTTCCTGCGAATCAGCGAAACATGACGATTAACGTCGGGCTGTCTAATTATACAGATAATTCTAAAAATGAATTTTTTTATCAGATTAACCAACCGGGAAGTGCATGGACATCTACAGGCAGTGATCGCCAGATTCTATTAACAAACCTACCGACTGGCAGCTATTCAATCTCGATCAAAGGACGAGACCCTAAGGGGAATTGGACGGCAAATACGATTGATGTAAAAGTTCATGTAGCGAAGATATTTTACAAAACCTGGTGGTTTATTGCCGTATGCTGCATTGTATTTTTCGGCCTTTTATTCATGTGGTATCGGTACAACAAACAGGAGCGAAGGCGACTTGAGAGAGAAGTTCAAAAACGGACACAGCAATTATCGGATCAAGCGGAGCGACTTAGAGAATTAGACAAAGAAAAAACAAGAATTTATACCAATATCACCCATGAATTTAGAACGCCACTGACTGTCATACGGGGAGTTACCGAGCTGCCGGAAGGCTATCAACAAAATCGTTCCATCATTAAAAGAAATGTGGATCGTTTATTGAATTTGGTCAATCAATTATTGGAGCTGAGTAAGCTAGAGTCCGGACAGTTGTCGATGGATGTCATTCAGGCAGATCTGGTGGGTTTAATTTCAGACATTTTTGATTCATTTTCACCCATTGCCGAATCCAAGGATATCAACATGCATTTCTATTCCAACACTCATAATTTGTTTATGGATCTTGACTTGGAGATTATACACCGGATAGTAAGTAATCTACTATCCAATGCGATCAAATTTACACCGGCGGGAGGAAATGTCTATTGTCGCATAGCTTCTGATGAAATAAAGGAAAATGAACCATCCTTTGTTGAGATCTCCATTCGTGATACTGGAATTGGTATACCTGAATCAAAAATTGAAAAAATCTTTTCACGCTTTTATCAAGTGGATAATACCACGACTCGTATAGGAGAAGGGACTGGCATCGGATTGGCATTGACAAAGGACCTGATCACATTCTTAGGTGGTTCTATTCAGGTAGAAAGCCAGGAAAACAAAGGGAGCAATATTACGGTCCGACTTCCGAGAACACAAAATGAAGAGATTGTTTCTGAACCGCCCGATTATGCTTTTAGCGAGTCAGCCACCAACAGTGTATTAATGCACGACGATCCCTCCTTCCATCAATCGTATGAGACAAATCGACCAGTCATTTTGATCGTTGAAGACAACACAGATGTGATTCATTATATAAATCAATGCCTGAGTGATCTTTACCAGGTTCATATGGCCATGAATGGTGAAGAAGGGGTTGAAAAAGCCTTGGAATTCGTACCAGATCTCATTGTCTCTGACATCATGATGCCGGTCAAAGACGGCATTCAGTTATGCGATGAAATAAAGAATGACATCCGTACAAGCCACATTCCTGTGATTCTGCTTTCTGCAAAGGCAGATATCCAGTCTCGGATGGATGGATTGCGGAGAGGTGCAGACGCCTATCTGACGAAGCCATTTAAAAAAGAAGAACTGCGGCAGATCATATACAATGCTATTGAACGTGCCAACCGAATGCGCGAGCGATACGGTGTTAAAACGATTCACATCGAAGAAGGCAACGTTGAACTACAGCTCGAAGATGCCTTCATCAAACGTCTCAATGAGATCATCGACACCCAATTGGACAACGAAGATTTTGGTGTTTCCCATATGTGTCAGATCTTAAAATACAGTCGAAGTCAAGTCCACAATAAGGTGAAGTCTCTGACCGGTATTTCAACTTCTGCCTACATTCAAAGACGACGCATGCAACATGCGAAAGAACTACTCCTTCGCAAAGAACTGAATGTTTCTGAGGTCGCCTACCAGGTCGGTTTTCGTGATCCAAGTTATTTTGCTCGGATCTTTCGCAAAGTATATGGCATTTCACCAACGGAATATTTCGACCCTCCCACAGAGTCGTAATCGGACATGTAATCAGTTGTGTGTCAGTTAATTGAAGGCGATCTAGTCTCTACGATTCAACAATAGTACCGGATAAAAATACCTAACTGGACAATGGTTGCACTCGTATTGGACATTTGCACCTTCCTATAGTATTCGTATACCGCAGATTTGCATCAACAACATTCCTACCGTTGGTTTTTCAATTCAGACCGAGAAAACGATGCAAGTCCTATCCACAACTAAACTGGTCACATGGCGCTCCACGAGCCTTCGAAAATGTGTTGAATCTAGGTGGTTGGGACCAATCTCTATCCGGTCATATCATCCTCTGGTGCCTCATGTCATGAAAGCGAGACGACAGTCGGTGCTACACTGGAATGTGAGCTCGGATGGGAACTATCGATCGGTGAGAATTGATCAGCTCTTTTTCTTTTCGAATGCTTGTTTGTATGACCTCCATACCAAAATTAGAATCCTTCTAGTCATTTAATTCTATAGTCATGAAAGCGAATCAAATTTCCTATACCGTACTTCTCTTTTGCTCATTCTTTATATTCAAAAGCAACGCACAGGATGCCTTTATCACCACCTGGAAAACTGATCTTCCCGGTGGCTCAAATAACTCTTCGATTACCATACCGACCTTTGGTGCTGGATATAATTACGATGTCGACTGGAATGACGACGGGATCTTTGATGAATTCGGAATAACGGGGAACGTATCCCATGATTACGGTGCACCCGATACCGTGACCATACGAATCAGAGGTGATTTTCCGAGGATCTATTTCTTTGGTGCCACTGATCGGCAGAAACTCACAGCGGTCAATCAATGGGGATCCACACAATGGACGACCATGGAATCGGCATTTCGCGGATGTTTCAATCTTCTATCGGTTGGTTTGGATATGCCGGATCTATCTGGAGTCTCTGACTG